>JANOJI010000148.1:0-23847 GCA_031408175.1 Ilumatobacteraceae bacterium | reverse complement strand
GGCTCAGCAAAGTAGTTCTTGAGGAGCGCGCTCGAGTCGACGTAGGTCGTCATCGGTGCAGTCAGTCGCCGCGGTCACGATCGAGGATGTCGATGATCGGTTCCACCGATCGAAACCGCCGGGGAGCGCCACGTGGCCGTGAATGCGCAGCGGGAGTGATCCAGCCCTCGGCAATCCCGTCGGCAAGCCGATCGCCGCCACCCGGCAGTGGCACGAGGAGAACCTTGGGGCGGCCGCGGTCGGTGATCGTGATGATCTGGCCCCGCTCGGCACGATCGAGATACTCGGACAGGTGCTGTTTCAGCTGGCGCACACCGATCTCCATGTGTGCACATTACCACCCGATGTGGACACATTACGCCGATGAATCGAGGCTCTGCAGCGGCAGGGTGATCGGTAACCTTGGCCAACAATGCCTGACGACACGACGAACATCCCAGACAAGCCGTCGCTCGACGGCGTCGATGCCCGCTGGATGCAGCGATGGGAGGTCGATGACACCTACCGCTTCGACCGTACTGCCAGCCGTGAGCAGGTGTTCGCCATCGACACGCCGCCGCTCACCGCTAGCGGCTCGCTGCACATCGGCCATGTGTTCAGCTACACCCACACCGACACCATCGCCCGCTTCCAACGGATGCGCGGCAAGGCCGTGTTCTATCCCATGGGGTGGGATGACAACGGTCTCGCCACGGAGCGTCGGGTGCAGAACGTCACCGGTGTTCGCTGTGATCCGTCGCTTCCGTTCGACCCCGAATTCGTCGCGCCATACAACGGTGACGTCCCGAAAGACCACCGTGCGATTCCGGTCAGCCGACCCAACTTCGTCGGCCTCTGCCACGAGGTGATTCGACACGACGAGGACGTGTTCGAACAGCTCGTGCGCCGGCTGGGCATCTCCATCGACTGGTCATTCCTCTACACCACCATCGGAGAACGCGCCCAGCGGGCCAGCCAGTTGGCGTTCTTGCACAACCTGGCTCGGGGCGAGGCGTACCAGCAAGACGCGCCAACGCTGTACGACATCGACGAGCGCACCGCCGTTGCGCAGGCCGAAATGGAAGACCGCGACGTTCCCGGCGCGTACCACAAGCTGGCATTCCATCGCAGCGACGGCAACGGGGATCTGCTCATCGATACGACTCGGCCCGAGTTGTTGGCGAGCTGCGTGGCGATGGTGGCCCACCCGAACGATCCTCGCTACCAACCGCTGTTCGGTACATCCGTGCGAACGCCGCTCTTCGAGGTCGAGGTGCCGGTGCTCGCCCATCATCTGGCCGACCCCGACAAAGGCACTGGGATCGCCATGATCTGTACCTTCGGCGATACCACCGACGTCACGTGGTGGCGCGAGCTCAACCTGCCGTCGCATGCGCTGATCGGCTTCGACGGTCGATTGGCCGTCGATACACCCGATTGGATCACGTCAGCGGCCGGTCAGGCCGCGTACTCGCAGGTTGCCGGTCTTGGCCCGAAGCAGGCGCAACGCAAGATCGTCGAACTGCTCACCGATTCGGGCGAGATGCTCGGCGAGCCACGCCCTGTCAGCCACCCCGTGAAGTTCTACGAGCGGGGTTCTCGGCCACTCGAGATCGTCGCCACCCGCCAGTGGTACATCCGCAACGGCGGCCGCGACGATGCACTCCGAGAGGAGTTGCTCCGACGTGGCGAGCAATTGACCTGGCATCCGGCGTACATGCACAACCGTTACCAGAACTGGGTCGGCGGTCTGAACGGCGACTGGCTGATCAGCCGGCAGCGCTTCTTCGGCGTGCCGATCCCGCTGTGGTACCGCCTCGACGACGAGGGCAATCCGTTGTACGACCAGATCTTCACGCCCGACGACGCGGACCTGCCGGTCGATCCGTCGGTCGGCTGCCCTGCCGGTTTCACCGACGATCAGCGCGGAAAGCCGGGTGGCTTCATCGGCGATCCCGACGTGATGGATACCTGGGCGACGTCGTCGCTCACTCCGCAGATCGCCGGGGGCTGGGTCGACGATCCCGACTTGTTCGCACGGGTGTTCCCCATGGACATGCGTCCCCAGGCCCACGACATCATCCGCACCTGGCTGTTCGGCAGCGTGGTGCGCAGCCATCACGAGCACGGGTGTCTGCCGTGGACCAACGCGGCAATCTCGGGCTGGATCCTCGATCCCGACCGCAAGAAGATGTCGAAGAGCAAGGGCAACGTCGTCACGCCGATCAACCTCCTGCAGGACTTCGGCACCGACGCCGTTCGCTACTGGGCCGCGTGCGGGCGACCCGGTGTCGACACCGCGTTTGACGAGGGACAGATGAAAATCGGGCGGAAGCTCGGCACAAAGCTGCTCAATGCCACCAAGTTCGTGCTCGGCTTCGGTGAACCACCTGCCGACGCTGTCCCGACTGCGGCGATCGACCGTGCCATGCTCGCCCGTCTCGTCGAGGTCATCGACGACGCGACCCGGGCCTTCGACGACTTCGACTACGCCAGGGCCTTGGAGCGCACCGAGGCGTTCTTTTGGTGGTTCTGCGACGACTACGTCGAGCTGGTCAAGGGCCGCGCCTACGGCAGCCAGGGCGACACGGCGGCACACAGCGCTCGGGCCGCGCTGCGTCAGGCGCTCGACATCGTTCATCGTCTGTTTGCCCCATTTCTGCCATTTGTCACCGAGGAAGTGTGGAGTTGGTGGCGCGACGGGTCGGTGCATGGCTCGACATGGCCGGAAGCTCGACCGCTGACATCGATCGGTGATGTTTCGATGCTCGGGCCTGTCAGCGAGGTGCTCGGCGCGGTACGTCGGGCCAAGACCGAGGCCAAGCTCAGCCAGAGAGCCGCCGTCGACGAATTGATCGTCGATGGCCCAACCACCGCGCTCGCGGCCATCGAGGCCTGCCGCAGCGACCTTGCAGAAGCCGGTGGAATCGCCCAATTCACGTTGTCGGACGGCGACACATTGCTCACGACCGTGCGACTAGCCCCCTCGACGGATGCGAAGGTCGCCCACTAGCCTGCTCAACGTGAAGTCGAGGGTTCGGGTTGCAGCGCTGCTCGTGGGGATCGGGGCGCTTTGGGTGACTGCCGCGGCGCTGCCCTCAGCAGTCTCGGCAACCCCGCCCGTCGAAACCACCACGACCGTCGCTGGGGATGGTGGCCCCGTCGACGTACCGATCGCCACCAACATCGCCGCCGCCGAGGCTCCAGCGCCGGCTACCCGCGGCAGCAGCATCCAGGAGAGCCCGACACTGCCGCCACCGCCCACAGAGGCGCCAACAACGACCGTCGTTGCGGCACCGCCCGACACCGGCGTGCCCTTTGCTTCGGGAGCCGGCCGCCGAGTCGTGTACTCCAAGAACCAGATGCGGGTCTGGATCGTCGATGGCAACAACGTGACGGTGCGCACCTATCGCGTGTCGGGACGATTCGGCCAACCGGACCCTGGCACCTACCAGGTGTTCTCGCGCAGCGGCTTTACCTGCAACATCGACCACCCAAACATCTGCATGAGGTTCATGGTTCGGTTTGCAAAGGGCCCCAAGGGCGACAACATCGGCTTCCACGAGATCCCCGAACAAAACGGGGTGCCCATCCAATCCGAGGCACAACTCGGGCAGGCACTGTCGGGCGGCTGCGTACGACAGGCGACTGCCGACGCCGAATACATGTGGGCATTTGCCGGCATAGGCACAACTGTGGTTGTCACCGACTAACGCGTGTCTGCCTCACCTGGCGGAGCGGGGACGATGTACGCCACCGTCGGCGGGCCTGGCGGGGCGCGCAGCGCGCCCTCACGGAATGCCTCCAGGGCGAGAACTCGCCACACCCGGTACACCTGATCGCGCGCCCCCGGCAATGTCGGGGCCGTGACTCGGTACACCAACCTGTCGTCGAGCACATCGGTGACCCCGACGACCGTGGCGTCACCTGTCAACACCGGGGCCGCCGACGGATGCTCACGAAGTTGCACACCCAGGCGCGTGGCGATCTCCTCGACCACATCGAGATCGCTGTCGCGATCGAGTTCGAGGTCGAGCAGAACGGTCGACGATTTCGACAGGTTGGCCACACACATCACGTTGCCGTGGGCGACGTGCCAGACCTTGCCCTCGCCGTCGCGCAGGCGCACGCTGCGAAGCGTGATCCGTTCGACCAGGCCGGTGGCATAGCCGAGATCGACACTGTCGCCGACGCCGTACTGATCCTCGGCGAGCACGAACAGGCCGGCGATCACGTCGCGGATCAACGTCTGCGCTCCAAAGGCAACTGCACCACCGATCACCGTGGCCGTGGCGATGACGCCGCCGATGTTGACACCGAGCTCGCTGATGATCGTGATGACCGCCGTGCCCCAGACGACGCCGACCACAGCAGATCGCAGCGCAGAGGCCAGCGCTCGCTGCCGTGCGTCGACTCGGGTGCGGTCAGTGCCGGGTAAGCCGATGGTTCGGCTCAACAGCCGGGTGACGACCGAACGCAACACGATTGCGATCACAACCGCGACGACAACGATCGCCAAGATCCGCAACGGCGTCAGCAGGTACAGGTCGTCCAGTCGAGTGATCCACGAAGGCCGTGACGTTGGCACGTTCCCGACCATAGTCAAGGCCGCACGGGGGCGCTCCCCATCTCCCAAACCGCCCCGCTAACCTGAACAACTCATGGCCGAAGCGGAACCGACAGAGCCCCACCCCTTCCATGGCCACCACTCCGCCGGGCAGCGCCTGGTGCTCGTGGTCAATTGCGTCATCGTCGTGCTGTGCCTCGCCGGCTCCGTTGGTCTGCTGATCGGCAAGAACGCCGGCGAGAAGGGTCGCAAGGTCGCGATCAACACGGGTTCGAACCAGCAGGGCGGTGTAGGTCAAGAGATCACCGTCACGGCCGCGCCCGGCCAGACCTTGCCCGACGACACCGGCTCGGACGAGACCTTTCCCGAGGCCGACCCTACGGCGATGAACTTCCTCATCACAGGCGCCGACAACTCGAACAACGCCGGCTGCGTCGTGTTACAAGACAAGGGTGCTCGCGCCGGCGAACGCAGTGACACCATCATGGTGATCCGTCTCGACCCAGCGACCAAGCGATCAGCGGTCTTGTCATTCCCCCGCGATCTGTGGGTGAAGATTCCAGGACTCGGAACGCAGCGCATCAACGGCGCCTACCGCCGCGACGATCCACAGCTGTTGATCGACACGATCCAAGCGGAGTTCGGCGTACCAATCGATCACTTCATCCAGATCGACTTCTGCGCGTTCGAGCGCCTCGTGCGGGCAATCGGCGGAGTGAGTGTGCCCCTGCCGTATCCCGTGCGCGACGCTTCCACCGGGCTGGAGGTGCTCACGGCAGGATGTCACAGCTTCGATGGCGACGAGGCGCTGAGGTACGTGCGGTCGCGCCACTTCGAATACCGGGACGAGAACGGCGAGTGGCACGAGGACCCGTCGTCCGACCTCGGCCGCATCGCCCGGCAACAGGACTTTCTCCGCCGTACGCTCACTGCTGCGCTGAAGCAGGGCGTTCTGAAGCCGAAGATCATCAGCAGCCTGTATGCCTCGTACCGCGACGATCTGGTGATCGACACTGGAATGACGATCGACAAGATGATCGAGTTCGTTGGTGTCATCCGCAAGGTCACGGCGTCGGCCATTCGCACCTACCAGGTCGAGGCCACCGGGAAGACGATCAGCGGCAACGCCGTGCTCGTCTGGCACAAGAACTCGGAGAACATGCAGGCCATCCTCAACATCTTCCGGGGTCTGGCGCCGCTCGCCGATGCACCCGAGCAAGCGTTCGAGACCACGACCACCAGCTCGACGCTCCCACGCCCCGGCGTCACCACGACCACCGTCAAGTCACCGGTGCCGCCGGCGATCACCTCGGTCGCGCCGTCGAGCACCGAGCCCAGCGATCCGACTGCGCCGGTCACCGGCGACACCGCCCCGCTGTCGAATGCACCCGAGACAGCGATCGTGCCCGATGCAACAGTCGAGTGCTGATCAGCGCTCCAGCACCGCCGCCAGCGAGTCGACAATCTGAGACGGTCCCGACACTGTCGCGATCCGCGCGTTGCATTCGTTCGCCAACCTGAACGCTTCTTCGCAGTCATGCTCGGGCGCGACGATGACGAGCTCTGACAATGCCCCGACTGCAGCGCACACGTCGCCGTCGACCGTTGGGCGGCAATCGCCGAGCAGGATGGTGACCTTGCGCGCCGCCCGGCTGCGATTCAACTGTTGACAAGCAGCGTGTAACGCGCCGGCCAGGTCGGTCGTGCCATGCCCGCGCAATGACAGCACGTCGGTGAGCACCTGCTCGCTCGACTTGGCGGAGCCTTGGTGTTTCACGATGACGACGTCCTTGCCGAAAGCGAGCACGCTGTAGCTGCCCGGGTTGCGCATGGCTACCGCAGCTGCCGCCATGGCTGCGGTGGCGAGCGGCTTGCCACCCATTGATCCGCTGCGGTCGACCAGCAGGCACAGCGCCGTGTCGGGTGTGCTCCACGATCGGATGCGCAGACGTTCGACGTCAACCGCCGTGCCGCTGGCAGTTACTTCGACAATCGTGTCGAAGCTTGCATCGAGGTCGAGGTCTCCTCCGTCGGGTCGGTAGGACTGTTCGATGATCTTGCTGATCCCTCGCCGGGTGGATGGGCCGCGACGAGCAAGATCCAGGAACAACTGCGCCGACAACCGCAGCGCTGCGTCGCGCAGGCGTTGATCCGTCGCACCGGCAAGATCGGCGAGCAGCCCCAACATCTCGTCGGGGTCGTCGACCAGACCGGCCTCGACCGCGGCCTCGTCGAGTTCGCCGATCTCGGGTGAAATCTGGGTGAAGCGTGGATGGCAGGCAAGCTCACGTCGCGATGTGGTGCGCCGGCGGGACGCAGCAACAGCCGCGTCGGCATCGACACCCTCGTGCGCTAGCGGATGTGGTGTGTCGCCCCGAGCGGGGCTGTCGCTTTTCCCGCCAGCTCCGACTCGCCGTCGGCGAACACTTCGTACCACAGCTCGGTCACGACCGATTCGGCGCTCCGCGATAGGCCGTCGCGCAAGCGAAGCCTGCCGGACAGAGCGAGGATCGCGCTGTCGAGCCCGACATCGAATGCGGTCGACGACGAATGACGCAACGGCGCGAGCGACGCCGCAACTGCAGCGATATCGATTGCCCCACGCACCGATGAGCCGATGCGCACGTCGGAGTGGGTGCGCGAGAGCCGGACGACCTCGACCACTTTCCCCAGCCAGGCCGGGTCAGGCGCGGGCTCGATGAGGCTGGCGACGATTGCTTCTTCGTGGGCGGCCGATTGATAGTCGACCGACAACCTGCACACGCGGTCGTATACGGCGCTGCTGATCCGCGCTGTGCCGATCACGTCGAACGGGTTCATCGCCGCAACCAAACGGAACCCCGGTTCGGCGACCACCCTGCCCAGCCGCGGCACGTGCAGCTCGCGCTCGCTCATCACCGTGATCAGCACGTTGAGCGTTTCTTCGGGGACGCGGTTGATCTCCTCGATGTACAGCAGTGAGCCGTCGCGCATCGCAGACACCAGCGGACCGTCGACGAAAACGTCGGGGTCGTAGCCGTCGGCGAGCACCCTGGCCGGGTCAAAATGTCCGACCAGGCGCGCCGGGGTGAGTTCCGCATTGCCCTCGACGAACTCGAAACCGAATCCCAGTTCGTCGGCGACAGCGCGTAGCAGCGTGCTCTTGCCGGTGCCCGGTGGGCCCTCGAGCAAGACATGGCGATCGGCGACCAGTGCCGCAACGACCAACTCGACTTCGCGCTCGCGTCCGACCACACGCCCCAGCACACGCTCGACCAGGGCAGCGGCGTCAGCCATCGATCACTCGTACACCAGCACGCCGCGGATGTTCTTGCCGGCGTTCATGTCGGCGTAGCCGTCGTTGATGCCCTCGAGGGGGTAGGTGCGTGTGATCAGGCCATCGAGATCGAGCTGGCCTTGGGTGTACAGCTCCATCAGCATTGGAATGTCTTTGCGCATGTTGGCCGAGCCGAACAACGACCCGATCAGTTGCTTCTCCTGCAGCGTCAACAAGATGGCCGGGATTGTGATCGATTGCTCCGAGACGGGATGAATGTTGGTGATGACGATCTTGCTGCCCTTGCTGGCCAACCAGAACGCTTGCCCGAGCACTTCGCCGTTGCCGACACCCATCGTCATGATGACCTTGTTGAAGCCGCGACTCCAGGTGCTGGTGGCTAGATCGCCGAGCGCGTCGGCGATCGATTCATAGGTGTGTGTCGCACCGAAGTCCATCGCCTTCTCACGCTTGAACTCGATCGGGTCGATGGCCGCGATGACCCGCGCCCCGGCCAGCCTCGCGCCTTGTATTGCGTTGGCACCGATGCCGCCGGCGCCGACAACCGCGACCATGTCGCCAGGCTCCACCTGCGCCGCGTACACCGCCGAACCCCACCCGGTGACCACGCCGCACCCAAGCAGGCACGCCCGGTCGAGCGGCCACTCCTTCTCGATCTTCACGCAGCTGGCCTCGTTGACAACCGTGTGATGCGCAAACGTGCCGAGGCCACCGATGGCCAGCCGTAGATCCTGGCCGCGGGCGTGATGGCGCGTGGTGCCATCCGAAAGCTGCATGCCGGTTGCCGTGACTCCGCCGAGATCACACAGGTTCGAGTGGCCGGATG
The DNA here is from genome assembly GCA_031408175.1 of Ilumatobacteraceae bacterium. Classification (GTDB taxonomy): domain Bacteria; phylum Actinomycetota; class Acidimicrobiia; order Acidimicrobiales; family Ilumatobacteraceae; genus JAENVT01. The sequence goes on along the minus strand of JANOJI010000148.1, from coordinate 15,198 downwards.
CGCAGCTCGGGCAGCGACCACATGCAGGGAGAAAACTGAACACCACGTGATCGTCGACCTGCAACGACGTTACGCCAGGGCCCACTTCCAGGATGACACCCGCACCCTCGTGTCCACCGATGCACGGCGGCTCGCCGGTGACACCGGCCAGATCGCCTGTGACCACGTGCTCGTCGCTGTGGCACATGCCGCTGGCAGCCAGCTTGACCAGCACCTCGCCGGCCTTCGGCGGATCGAGTTCGATTTCCTCGACACTCCACGGCGTGTGTCGCTCCCACAGGATCGCGGCCTTCGTCTTCACAGTAGAACCCCAAACTGTCGTACTCGTGTGTCGCCGACCATAGCGGCACTCGGGTTCCGTACAACATCCCTGGATATCGGTGATCCGCCTACGCTCTCGTGACGAATACGGTCGTCGGAACTCTCTGAAAGCACCCTGTGACAACCGAAGACCTCGCTCCCGAAGTCGGTGCGCTGCTTGCATCGCTCACCGAACAGACCCCGTCGAACGATTCGTCAGCGGTGATCGAAGCCGCACTCGCGACGCGACCGGCGCAGCCAGCGCAGACGCCTCCGACGGAGAACGAGGCAGCCGCCTTCGCACGAGCAGTCGACGACGTGCAACACACGCTCGCCTTGTTGACCGTCGCGGATTGGGGCAGACCTGCGGTCAACGGCTTGAACGTCGGAGAATTGGTTGGTCACCTGATCGGCACACAGTTGGAGATGGCGGCCCAACTCGGGCTAGGCGGTACTGCCAGCGAGTCGGCCGATCACCTCGAGGCAACGAGGCAGTCGATCACCACAGCGCGGGCAATGAAACCTGTTGACGCGGCAGTCGAGTTCGCCCGTGCCAGCCGCGTACTCACCATCCATCTCGATCAACTCGACGCGCAGGGGCTCGCATCCCCTGCTCGATTCGGGTCGATCACTGCCGATGTCAAGTTCCTTCTGATCGGCCGGGTGTTCGAACTATGGACCCACGACAACGACTTGCGACGCGCAGTCGGTCTCGGTCGGGTCGAGCCCGACCCGGACCGTCTCTGGATGATGACACGCGCAGTCATGCCACTGGTGCGCCTGATCGGTGACGATCGGATCAGGATCGTGTTGACCGGCAGGGGCGGCGGCGTGTGGCCGGCGCAGGGCGACGAGGTCGCCGAGATCGCCGTCGATTCGGTCGCGTTCTGCCGGCGCGTGGCCAACCGATTGCCGATCGACAGCCTCCGCGCCGACATCAGCGGCGACGTGTCAACCGCAACAGCCACCCTCAATGCCCTCGCCGGCTTGGCCCTCGACTGACGGAGAGATCATCCCCATGACGATGACTATCGTTCGGCCCGTGAACACCGTGTCGCCGACCGGTCCCACCGATGTCAGCCTGGTGGCGCGCATCGCAGTCGGCGACGATCGTGCCTTGCAGATGATCTACGAGCGATATTCGCCGTTGGTGTACGGACTGGCTCGCCGGGTCACTGCCTCGACCGCCCACGCCGAGGAGATCACGCAGGAGGTGTTCGTCTACCTGTGGCAGAACCCCGACCGGTTCGATGCCGAACGCGGCACACTGCGCGCTTTCCTCGGAGCCCTGGCCCATCGCCGGTCTGTCGACGAAGTGCGTCGCAACTCGCGGCGCACGGCACGCGAGGATCGGGTCGGCAGCGATGCAACCAACCTCGAGTTGATCGAGATCGGTGACGGCGTCGAGCGATCGCAGACCGTAGAGCGGGTACGTGCCGCAGTGTCCTCGCTGCCACAGCAGCAACGCGAGGCGGTGCTCCTGGCCTACTTCGGTGGCTGCACATTTCGACAGGTTGCAGAGCGTCTCGGCATTCCCGAAGGCACTGCCAAATCGCGGTTGCGACTGGGGCTCGGCAAGCTCGCTGTGTTGCTCGAAGGCCTGACGTGAGTCGCGACGACGAGAACCGCGACGCCGAGATCTGGGGCCTGCTGGCCGAGGCGGTCGCCGTCGAGCCGCCGGCAGCGTTGCATCATGCCGTCGTCCAGTCCGCCCTGACCACGCGACCGGTCGGGCAAGCGATCGCATCGTTGGGCGGTGGTCAACAGGCAAGCCCGGCGGTGGCGTTCATACAGACCGTCGACGAGTTTCGATCGGTACTCGCAACAGCTGACGGTGCCGCCATCGTCGAGCCATACGGATGGAGCGTCACGCAACTTGTCGCCCACATTCTTGCGGTCGACCTGTACTTCGGGCGCCAGCTGGGGTTGTGGCAGCACGAAATCGACGAGTCCGTGGAGGACGACCATCTGGCAATGACCGAGTCGGCCGTGCGTGCCGCGGTGCGGGCCGACTATGCCGAGACGGTTGCCAAGTGGCACGAGGTATCGGCTGCTGTCTGCGCACATGTTGCCTCGCTCGACGACGACCAACTGCGCCAACGCATCAAGTTGCATATGCTCGACACTCGGGTATCGACCGCGTTGGTTGTCAGGGTGTTCGAAATCTGGACGCACATCGAAGACCTGTGTCGCACGTTGCGCCGCGATCCTCCACCGCTCGACGCGGCGCGGCTGCACCTCATGACCAGGACCGCCGTCCGCGCCATCCCGTTGGGAATGCTGATCGGCGGTATCGACGTGGGGCCCCACACGGCGCGGATCGTGCTGACGGGTCGTGGCGGAGGCGTATGGAATCAGCCGCTACAGATGGGCGCCGACGCCACCGAGCCTTCCGTAACGATCGTTGCCGACGCGCTCGAATTCTGCCGCCTCGCCGCACAACGAGTCGCGCCGGCCGACCTCGTTGCCGAACTCGATGGTCCGAAGGATCTTGCCGTCACCGTGTTGCGTGGCGCGTCAGTCTTCGCCGCCTAGTTCGGGCATCGAAGCTCGACAGACAGGCCGGGGACTTCTATGTCAGCTCACTGAATGACCGTCGCTCTGTGTTGCTGACACAGACGACGAAGCACGAGCGCCGACTGCAATCAGGTCGTGCTACATGCGGCAGTCATTCCATTCATCTCAGCTCAACTTCAACTGGGTTGGAGGTGGGGCGTCGCCCACGAGATGCAACACCTGCACGGCTCGGGTCATGGCGACGTACAACAGACGCGCGCCAAGTGCCGAGCCGTCGAAGATCTGGTGTGCGTTGACCACCACCACGCCGTCGAACTCGAGGCCCTTCACTGCCTCGGCGGTGAACACCGGCACGTCCGTGTAGGCGAGATCGTGCACGTGGTCGACGCGATTCAGGCCGTGATTCGCCAGCGACACACCGATCGCTTCGTGCAATGCCGCGAGCGCCACCACGCCGGTGTTGTGGTGCCTGTGTCGCACCGCTGCGACTTCTGTCGCCACAGCGTCGAGTAACTCATCAGGCTTGACCAGTCGTACCACCGGCGCGCCGCCTTCGAGACGAACACTGCGGCTCGGCTCGCTCGACACCTCGGTGTACGGCAGCAGGCGATTGGCGGCGTCGAGGATCGGGCCGGGCACGCGATATCCGATGGTCAGCACGGCAACCTCGGCTGCGGTGGCGCGTATGTACGACAACGCTTCGGTCCAGTCCTGCTGACCGGCCGGCGTGGTTGATTGGGCAAGGTCTCCGAGAATGGTCATCGACCCTTGCGGGCTGCGCCGGCCGATCACCCGCAGCGACACGGCCGAATGATCCTGCGCTTCGTCGACGACCACATGGCCGAACGTGAACGGTGTGCCGTTGAGCATCGAGTTGGCCTCGTCGACGAGGAACTGATCGGCTACCGACCACGTCCGACGCTTGCCGGATGGTCCCGGCAACAGCTTGTCGACCATCCGCACCGGCTGTTGGATCGGCCACGCCTTCGCCACCGCCGCACGCAGTTCGGGTGAACGCTCCCACACGTCGTCGCGGTCGGTGCGGCGCAGTAGCTCGCGCTGCACCAAACCCTTCAAACCGTCGCGTCGGCGGTTGACCGGGGTCACTCCATCGATCGCCTCGTCGACCCACTTCGAGAACTCCTTGGCAGTGATGGACAGCGTGCGGGCCCCGACCGGTAACCGCAGCTCGTCTGTCGGGCGCACGACGTGGCCGACGCTGGCCTCGGCAAGACGGTCGAGCATCTCCGGCGCACCCTTCCAACGCCGCGTCGCATCATCGTCGGTAGCCGTGATCTCGACCTTCGGCACGCAGATGTCGAGTGCAGTTCGTTGTTGCACCAAGCGTTCGCCGAGTGACGGCAAGACATTGGCGATGTAGTCGAGGAACACGGGATTCGGTCCGACCACCAGCACGCCGTTGCGGGCCAGACGACGACGGTGTTCGAACAACAAGAACGCGGCACGGTGCAGCCCGACGGCAGTCTTGCCAGTGCCCGGGCCACCCTGCACCACCAGGCATTGATCCAGCGAGGCACGAATCACTACGTCTTGCTCGGCTTGGATCGTGGCCACGATGTCACGCATTGCACCGGTGCGCGCTGCCCCGATCTCGGCGAGCACCGGGTCGGGCACGCCGGTGGCCGTGACCGAGTCGGGGTCGTCCAACTGCTCGTCGAGATAGGCGGAGAGATCTCCCTCCACCATCGTGAACCGGCGCCGGTGGCTGAGCCCCAGTGGATCGACACCCGTCGCCCGGTAGAACGGCGCGGCGATCGGCGCCCGCCAATCGACAACGACCGGGTCGTGGGCGTCGTCCTCGATGTGCCGCCGGCCGATGTACCAACGATCTGCGTGCTCGTCGGTGATACGTCCGAAGAAGTCACCGGCACCCGGGCTGTGCAGGTCTTCCAAGGCCTCGGCGACGGTCACCTCGACGTACTCCGAGGTGATCTCGTCGGCCGAGGCCGAAGGATCGACAGCTCGGAACCGCTGGATCATGGAATCGCGGCACCGTCGAGCGAAGGACAGGTGGTCGCGCTCGACCGCAAGTTCGGGGAACAGGTCAGCATCCACGGGGTCGACAACTGTAGCTACGCTCTGGCCCATGGAGAACGAAGACGTCGTCGAAGTATTCGATGAAGCACTTGTCGAAGAAGAACTGCTGATCGAGGAGATCTCGATCGACGGCATGTGCGGCGTGTACTGAACTTGTCTCTGCTCGACACCCCGCTGCAGCTCGACCCGCAGGTCGCGCTGCGACCCGAGCCATTCGGCGCGCTCGCCTACCACTACGGCACTCGCCGACTGGTGTTCATGAGGGATCGCGACGTCGTGGCCGTTGCTCGGGCCCTCGATGCGCATCCCTCGCTGTCGGCAACGCTGCAGGCATGCGATGTAGCCGAGTCGCGGTGGCCGTCGTTCGCCAAGGCGTTCGCCGCCCTCAACGCATCGGAGATCGTTCGTGAGCGCCCAATCGCTGGTTGAGCAGCTGAAGGGTGGCCTCGATGCGCCCATCTGTCTGACGTGGGAACTGACGTACGCGTGCAACCTGCAATGCGTGCACTGCCTGTCGTCGAGTGGCCGGCGCGATCCTCGCGAACTGACCACCAGCGAAGCCAAGCAGGTGCTCGACGAACTGCGCGACCTGCAGGTGTTCTACATCAACATCGGCGGCGGCGAACCGATGGTGCGCCGCGACTTCTTCGAACTCATCGAGTACGCGATCAACCCGCCTGATGGCAGCACTGGCATCGGCGTCAAGTTCTCCACCAATGGCACCTACATCGACGCTGAAAACGCTCGCCGCCTGGCCGCCATGGACTACCTCGACATCCAGATCAGCCTCGACGGCATCGATGCCACGACCAACGATGCGGTCCGCGGCTCCGGCTCGTTCGACCTGGCCCGCCGAGCCATGGACAACCTCGCGGCCGCCGAGTTCGGTCCGTTCAAGATCAGTGTGGTGGTGACGCGTCACAACGTCGATCAGCTCGATCGATTCACGGCGCTCGCCGATTCGTACGGCGCTCAACTACGTGTCACCCGCCTGCGACCCAGCGGGCGCGGCGCCGACACTTGGCACGACCTGCATCCGACCCATGCGCAGCAGCGGCACATCTACGACTGGTTGCTGGCCAAAGGCGACACCGTGTTGACGGGCGACTCGTTCTTCCACCTCAACGCGCTCGGCGCACCACTGCCCGGGCTCAACATGTGCGGGGCAGGACGAGTCGTGTGCCTCATCGATCCGATCGGCGACGTGTACGCCTGCCCGTTCGTGATCCACGATCAGTTCAAGGCCGGCTCGGTGCGCGATCGCGGTGGATTCACCCACGTGTGGAAGCACAGCGATCTGTTCGTCGAGTTGCGCCAGCCGCAGTCGGCAGGTGCATGTGCGAGTTGTGGCAGCTACGACGCGTGCCAGGGTGGCTGCATGGCCGCCAAGTTCTTCACTGGATTGCCACTCGACGGCCCCGACCCGGAATGCGTCAACGGCGAGGCCGACGCGATGCTGGGTGCAGTGCACGTCGAACTGTCCCCGCGCCCCTCGCTCGACCACTCCCGCCCTTCTCGAACTCTGTCGCTGTCGACGCGCTGACAGCGTTCCCAGCGACAAAGTTCGAGCTGCCGTAAGGTTTGCGCATCGCCGCCGCACTCGCGCTCGTCCCTTTCGCCTACCTGCTCGGCACATTTCCCAGTGCCGTGATGGTGGCTCGATCACGCGGGATCGACATCTTCACCCAGGGTTCGGGGAATCCTGGCGCATCGAACGTGGCACGGGTACTGGGCACCCGATGGGGAACACTTGTGTTCTTGCTCGACGCCGTGAAGGGGGTCGCGCCAGCACTGGTCGGACTCGCGCTCGACTCCCGGCCTGGTGCCTACGTCATGCTGACCGGAGCGGTGCTCGGTCACATGTTTCCCGCCACCCGCAAGCTCCACGGCGGCAAGGGCGTCGCGACCATGGCCGGCGCAATGCTGGTGTTGCATCCCGTTGTCTGGCTCGTGTTGTTGGCAGTGTGGATCGTTGCCCGTATGACCACCGGCAAGGCATCGCTGGCCTCGCTGCTGATCACGATCGGACTACCGATCGGCGTCGCCATCACCGGTGGACCCGCCTGGGAGCTCGTCTACGTTCTCGGGTTGTGCGCCCTCGTACTCGTTCGCCACATCGACAACATCAAACGGTTGATCGGCCGGCGCGAACTTTCAGCGAACAGCCAATGAAGCTGTTGAGTTCGCTGGCGATGGGATCATGTGAGACGAGCTGCCGCGTGATGCTCGGCCCGCACGTCACGAACCTTGGCGACGACGACCGCCGTTTCACACCGCGTCACACCGCGTACTACGCCCGGAGGGCCAGTGGAGGATGCGGCATCATCGTGACCGAAGGTGCCAGTGTGCACGACAGCGATTGGCCATACGAGCGAGCGCCGCTCGCCCAGCGATGCTCGGCCGGCTGGCGCGAGATCGCCGACGCATGCCACGCCCACGGCAGCCTGGTGATGGCATCGCTCGACCACGCCGGCGGTCAGGGCAGCAGCGCCTATAGCCAGCTGCCGCTGTGGGCGCCATCGAGGGTTCCCGAGGTGAACAGTCGCGAGACCCCGAAGTCGATGGAACCCGCTGACATCGAATCGGTGATCGCCGGCTTCGCAGCGGCTACCGAGATTGCATTGGATGCCGGTTGTGACGGGATCGAGATCAACGCCGGGCAGCACAGTCTCGTGCGTCAATTCCTGTCGGGATTGACCAACCACCGAGACGATCCGTGGGGTCAGGATCGGTTGCTCCTCGCCCGCCAGGTGATCGACGCTGTGAGGCCACATGCTCGCCTGGTGGGCCTGCGGCTGAGCTGCGACGAGCTCGCTCCTTGGGCCGGGATGACGCCTGACATGGCGCCCGAGATCGCTGCGGCGCTCGTGGCCGCCGGAGTCGACTACCTCGTCGTGGTGCGTGGTTCGATCTTCACTGCCGACAAGACCCGGCCCGATTTCCACGAGCCGACCGGCTTCAACATCGATGTCTGCCGCGCGGTCAAAGCAAAGGTCCCCGCGACGCCAGTGTTCCTCCAGGGCTCAATTGTCGACTGCGCGCAGGCCGAGTGGGCGGTCGGCGAAGGGATCTGCGATGGCGTGGAGATGACCCGGGCGCAGATCGCCGATCCCGACCTGGTCGCCAAACTGCGCTCGAACCATGCCGACACCATTCGGCCATGCATCCGCTGCAATCAGGCGTGTCAGGTGCGCGACGTCCGCAACCCCATCGTCAGCTGCGTCGGCGAACCATCCGCCGGTCGCGAGACCGAGGATCCCGACTGGTATGCGCCCGCGACCACCTCGCGCAACGTCGTGGTGATCGGTGGCGGCGTCGCCGGGCTGGAGACCGCTCGCGTCGCGGCGACCAGGGGGCATCGCGTGGTTGTCGTCGAGAAGTTAGAACGCGTCGGCGGGATCGCTGCGATCGCCGGGCCCGCGGCGCCGCTCGCCGCGTGGCTGGAGGCTGAGTGCCGCCGTCTCGGTGTGGAGATCACGACGGGCGCCAGGGCGATACCGAGTGGCGATGTGACCATTCAATGCTCCGGCTCACAACCGGGGAGGCGGGAGTACGAAGTTGTCGACCCGTCGATGGTCGTCGACATCGCCGACGTTCGACACGGCACAGCGCTGCCGGCGGGTGCCATAGCGGTGTTCGACCCGATCGGCGGACCAATCGGCGTGGCACTTGCAGAGGAACTCGGCGACCGAGCCATCCTGATCACTCAGGATCACATCGCCGGCAACGAGTTGTCGCGAACAGGCGACTTGGCCCCGGCCAATGTGCGGCTGGCTCAGCGTGCTGTGACCATCGAACGGCGCACACTGCTGCGCTCGGTCGGATCTGGCCGGGTCGAGGTCGAGGATCGCTTCACAGGCGAGCGACGCACGATCGTTTGTGCAGCGGTTGTCGACTGCGGGTTCCGCTTGCCGACCGATCCTCTCGCCGAGGCCGACATCCAGGCCGGCGATTGTGTCGCGCCACGCACGATCTACGAGGCGGTGCTCGAGGGCCGCCGCGCCGCGCTTGCCATCGACACAGTGACGTCGTCGCGAAATCAGCCCGTGTAGGCAGCGGTCCGTCGGCCAGACTGGACCGCATGGCGGATGCAGTACTCGAGGCACGTGGCCTCCGCAAGATGTTCAAGCGTGTCGAGGCTGTAGGAGGCGTCGACGTCGTCGTCGAGCGAGGCGAACGCGTCGGACTGCTCGGGCCGAACGGCGCCGGCAAGACAACGACCCTACTGATGCTGCTTGGCGCGATCACGCCCGATAGCGGCACCATCCGTATCGACGGATACAAGCTGCCACGACAACGATCGAAAGCGATGACCAAGGTCGGGTTCGCGGCCGGCTACCTACCCATGCCTGATCGACTCAAGGTGCGCGAAGCGCTCGGTGTCTTCGCAGGTTGGTACGGGCTGCGGCGTCCGCAAGCTGCGGTCGATGCGGCGCTCGAACGGTTCGGTATCACCGAACTCTCCGACCGCCTGTCGAGCCGGCTCTCCAGTGGGCAACGCACGCTCGTCGGCATCGTCAAGGCGACATTGCACGAGCCAAGCCTGCTGGTACTCGACGAGCCGACCGCATCGCTCGATCCCGACATCGCCCTGCGGGTTCGCACCGCGTTGCTGGCCTACTGCGAAGCGACCGGGGCAGCACTGCTGGTCACCAGCCACGACATGCGCGAAGTCGAGATGTTGACCGAGCGGGTGATGTTTCTGGCCCGTGGTCAGGTTGTTGCCAACGACACGCCGGCCATCGTGGCCAGCACCTACGGCCACGACAACTTGGAAGACGTCTTCTTGTCGCTCGCGGAAACTCACGGACGATGAGCCTGCATCGCATCCGAATCGTCATCCGACGTCACCTCTACGTCTTGTGGCGCGCCCCGCACCGTTGGTTCGACATCGCCTTCTGGCCGCTCATGGACGTGATCCTGTGGGGAAGCCTTGGCACGTTCGTCGCCCAGCAAGACGCCAGCAGCCAGGCCTCGGCACCGTTTCTGATTGGTGGGGCGATGATGTTTCACGTGCTGTTCCAGAGCCAGATCGCCGTCGCCACCGGATTCATGGAGGAGACCTGGAGCCGCAACCTGATGAACGTGTTGACCACTCCGGTCACCGAGTTCGAGTACATCGCCGGCACTGCGATCCTGGGCATTGCCAAAGTGGTGGCCGCGCTGGGCGTAGTTTCGATCACCGCGTACGCCTTCTTCGGATTCGACACGACGGCGGTGGGTTGGTCGCTGGTGCCGATCTCGTTGATCCTGATGATCGTCAGCTGGGGTCTCGGCATCGCCGGCATCGGCGCTGTGCTGCGGTTCGGCCAAGGTGCCGAGATCATCACCTGGGGCAGCAACTTCATCCTGATGGCGCTGTCCGGGGCGTTCAACCCGGTCGAATCGCTGCCCCGTGCGCTGCGTCCGGTGTCGAAGGTCCTGCCCAGCACGCAGGCGTTCGACGCCATGCGCCAGGTCCTCGCAGGCAAGCCACTTCCGATGCACAGCATCGCAACGGGATTGATCGGTTCGGTGTTCTTCGTCGTCGCCGGATTCACGTTCTCGTGGCTGATGTTGCGTAGCTTCCGCAGGCGGGGGTTCATCACGCGGTTCTCCTGATGGAGGTCGACGTCACGGTGCCGCCGATCACCGGTCGCGACCCGCCAGACTGGACGTCTCATGAGCAACCGTCGACCAGCCGCCGTCTTGTGGGATATGGATGGCACTCTGGTCGACACCGAGCCCTACTGGATCGAATGCGAGTACGAGCTCGTCGAAGCGCACGGCGGCACGTGGAGCCACGAGCACGCCCACGCCATCGTCGGCAGCGATCTACTTGAATCCGGTCGCTACATCCGCGAACACGGCGGCGTGGATCTGGCAGTCGACGAGATCGTCAACCAACTCCTCGATGGCGTCATCGCCCGAGTGCGGCGCACAATGCCATGGCGCCCTGGCGCGCGCGATCTGCTTGCCGAACTGCGAGTCGAAAACATTCCATGCGCCCTCGTGACGATGTCGTGGCGACGGCTGGCCGACGCCATCATCGCCGAACTGCCGCGCGGGTCGTTCGCGGCGACGATCGTCGGCGACGAAGTTCGCCGCGGCAAACCACATCCCGAGCCATACCTCGCCGCCGCGCGCGCCCTGTCGGTCTCGGCGCGAGATTGCGTGGCACTGGAGGATTCGCCCACGGGCGTGCGTTCGGCCACGGCGGCGGGGTGTCACGTGATCGCGATTCCGCACATCGTCGAGGTGCCCGCGAGTCGACGCCATCGCCGGGTCGATTCACTCGCCGAACTGCGCGTCGACAACTTGCTGGTCGCTCAGCCTCGGCGGCGTGGCCTGGTTGTGGGTGCCAGTGTGCTGGTGCTGGCGGCGGCCGGTGTTGGTGCCGCGGCAACACGCCAGGACTCGCCACAGCCGCCTCCCCCGATCGACATCCCGATCGACGCTTGGGCGCCGTACTGGGCATTGCCCGAGGCACAGGAGACCCTGGACAGCAACGGGCGAATGCTTCGACAGGTTTCTCCGTTCTGGTACTCGACGCACAACGTCACGACCATTTCTCTAGATGGCAACCTGTCCCCCGAGACGACAGCTCAGTTCGTATCGGCGGCGAGGTCCGCCGGCGCGAAGGTCGTGCCATCGATTGTCGACGCGATGGAAGCTGGAGGCATGGCGGCAGTGTTGGCCGACCCCGCCTCACGAGCCACGCACGTCGCCACGATTGCCGATCTCGCAGCAGCCAACGACTTCGACGGCATCGACATCGACTACGAGAAGTTCGCGTTTGCCGATGACCGAGCTACCTGGTCCACCACCCGACCGCTGTGGATCAACTTCATCCGCCAGCTCGGCGAGCGTCTGCACGCCGACGGCCGCATCCTGACGGTCAGCGTGCCGCACATCAGCGACGGCGAACGCACAGACGACAGCGGTTACTGGGTCTACGACTATGCAGGGATGGCCCCCCACGTCGATCAAATCCGGATCATGGCCTATGACTTCTCAACCGACAAGGCCGGACCGATCGCTCCATTGGAGTTCGTGCAGCAAGCGGTCTCCGCAGCCAAGAAGGTCGTCGATGACGACAGCAAACTCGTGCTCGGCATCGCGCTGTACGGATACAACTGGCCGATCGCTACGGTAGGCACATGTCCAGCCGAGCAGGAGGGTAAGACCAGCGTGAGCCAACGCAACATCGACGAACTGATCGCCAAGCGCACGGCAACGCCGGTGCACGACCCAGTGACGGGCGAGTCATCGTTCACCTACCTGCTGGAGGTCAGTGACGGCACGGCCACCTGCACCCAGACACGCGAGGTGCACTACGTCGACGCCGAGGGAGCCCGTCTGCGCATCGATCTGGCACGCACCGAGCGACTCGGCGCGGTCGCACTGTGGGCCCTTGGTTTCGATGGCCCGGCCACATGGCAGAGCATCGGTCAACTTGCCCGGCTGCCCGGATCGACAACAACACTGGCTGCACCATGACCACATACGGCGTGATGTTCCGCAGGGAGTGGCCGGCCAATCGGCTGATCGACTACGCACGCCAGGTCGAGGCCCACGATCTCGACGAGTTGTGGGTCGTCGAAGACCTCACCTTCCACGGTGGCTTTTCTCAGGCCACAGCGGCATTGGCCGGCACGACGCGGATCAACGTCGGCATCGGCATCGCCCCGGCCGTCGTACGCAACGTTGCCTATACGGCGATGGAGATCGCCACGCTCGCGCAAATGTTCCCTGGCCGCTTTCACATGGGCTTCGGTCATGGCGTCGATTTCTGGATCGAACAGGTCGGTGCCGTCCCGCCGTCGTGGTTGTCGTCGCTGCGCGAAACGGTGGTCGCCACGACTCGGCTGCTGGCCGGCGACAACGTCACGATCAATGGTGACTACGTGCACCTCGACGCGGTGCAACTCGCTCATCCCGCACGACTGGCGCCACCAATCTCACTGGGCGTCCGCGGCCCCCGCTCCATGGCACTTGCCGCGGAGGTCGGCGCCGGAGTGATCTTCGCCGAGTGGTCGGGCCCGCGCTACCTGCAGCAGGTCCGTGCCCAAATCGGTGAGGCTCCGAAGTTCACTGCCTTCGTGCAGGCCAGTGCCGATGTAGATGCCCTCGACGCAATGATGGCCGAGAAGATGGCGTTACCCCGATTCGCCAGCCAGCTCGCTGCGTACGGCGACGAAGCGGTGCCGCTCGACGAACTCGTGGTTGCCGGTGATCCGGTTACCTGGATCGAACAAGCGCAGCGCTGGGTCGCTGCCGGTGCCAGCACCGTGGTCTTCTGCCCGTTACCGACCGATCCTGTAGAGTTGCCGCTATGACCATCGATACCGACCGACGAACCCGCCTGTCGGAACGCCGCGCAGAACTCAGCGCCCACTACCTCGCGCCCCGAGCCGAGCGACCCGCAAGTACGGCGCGCGGTGTTCACCATGTTGCCTTGATCAGCAGCGACGTCGAGCGTACGGTGCAGTTCTTCCAAGGCGTGCTCGGCTTTCCGCTGATCGAGATGTTCGAGAACCGCGACTACGAAGGCTCGACCCACTTCTTCTTCGACATCGGTCACGGCAACACCCTGGCCTATTTCGATCTGCCCGGTCTCGACCTCGGCCCGTACCAAGAGGTGCTCGGAGGCCATCACCATCTGGCCATCTCCGTCGAGCGAACCAACTGGGAGCAGCTCAAGGCCCGCCTCTACGACGAACATGTCGAGTACGCCCATGTCGACGGCTCGTCACTGTACTTCCGCGGTCCCGATGGCGAACGGCTGGAGTTGATCAGCGACCCGCTGATGGAGATGTATGGCAACAGCGTCGGCTGATCTCGGCCGGATGAAGGGAATAGTTGTGCGCGCAACTATGTTGTATCGATCATGACGCAAACGGTACAACGGGCCAACGATCGGTTCCACACCGACATCGATTGGCTGGACTCCAAACATTCGTTCAACTTCGGTGGGCACTATCGCGAGGGCGATGAGGGCCACGGCCTGCTGCTGGTCAACAACGACGACACCGTCGCCGGCGGCGGCGGTTTCGGCACGCATGGCCACCGCGACATGGAGATCGTCACGTGGGTCCTCAGCGGCCGATTGCAGCACCACGACAGCGAGGGCAACAACGGGGTGCTCTACCCAGGCCTCGCGCAGCGCATGTCGGCGGGGCGCGGCATACGGCACAGCGAGATGAACGCCAGCGACACCGAGCCGGTGCACTTCGTACAGATGTGGGTACTGCCCGACACGGCCGGGATCGATCCCGGCTACGAACAGCTCGACATCAATGAAGCGCTCGCCGGTGGACACCTCGTGCCGATCGCATCAGGCAAGGGCCACGAAGGAGCTGTGAAGATTCATCAGCGCGATGCCGTGCTGTGGGGCAGCCGTCTGGCGGCTGACGCAACCGTCGAGTTGCCGAGCGACGAGCACGTCCACGTGTTCGTTGCGCTCGGCGAAGGCTCGTTGAATGACGGCACGCCGCTCGAGACCGGCGCCGCGGTCCGCATCACCGGCCGGCAGGACCTGCAGTTCACCGCAGGTGACGCGGGCGCCGAACTGCTGGTGTGGGCCACCGCCTGATCGGATCTGCGGTCTACGCCCCCGGACGGGGATCCGGGCCGCATACCTGGTGGCGATCGTCGCCCATCTCGTAGCACAACCAGTTGCCACCCACCGGGTACAGCCCCAAGATGTCGGCAATTGCCCCGGTCGCATCTGGGTCAGGGCACGGGTTCTGCACCTCGGCACCGGGAGCTATGGGGACCGGGCAGGCGCGACCATCGAGAGAGGCCAGCTTCCGGCTGAGATAGTCGGCAACCCCCCACGCACCAGTCTGCGTGTAGTGCAACGCATCGGCAATGAACCAGTGATACATGAAGCGGGTGTAGATGTTGAAGTCAGCGACCACCACGTCGGGATAGGCGCCGGTCGCCAGCTTCTCGGCCAGGAGCACGTTGTTGGAGCGTGAGGTGTCGTCGCTGGCGGGCCCGCCCGGCGCAAGGTATCCGGCTCGCACGCGCGACGTCACCCAGACGATCCGCAAGATCCCCATCCTGCGAGCCTCGGCAATGATCGGATCGAACGCGTCGAGGAACTCGGACGCATCGTCGTTGTAGTTCGTAGCGATCACCAGCGTGTGATAGCCGCGGGCCGTGGCGGTGATCGCCTCCAGCGTCGTGCTGGGCTGCCGGGCCTCCCGGCCAAAACACGACGTTTCCATCAACCGACGGCACGATTCCACGTCGAGGACGAAGGTGCTGCCGCGCAGCGCGGTACGCGCATCGTTCACCCACCGCAACCCGGCGATCGCCGAGTCGCCGATCACCAGT
>JANOJI010000077.1:0-12305 GCA_031408175.1 Ilumatobacteraceae bacterium | reverse complement strand
GACGCACCACGGGCGTCGTTCGAACAGGCATCGGCTCGTGTGCGTGAGCCTCTTCCTCGAGCTGGTCGATGAAGGCCTGCGCTTCGTCGCGGGTGAACTTCCCTGCCGCCTGTCGCTGGTTGAACCCCATCGGTCCTCGGGCGTCGCGGAAGCCGTCGTGACCGGCGGCCTCGAGCAGCTCTTCCAGCTCGCGCACCTGCTTCCCCGATGCCGGCGGACCCGATGCCTGACCGAATGCCATCACCGACCATCCCACACATCGACGTCCGGCAACGCGATGGTGTTCAGTCGATGTGCTTGTCGTTGACCGTGACCGTTTCGATGACCTGGGCGGGTGCCGGTAGCCCTGCAGCCGCAATGGCCGCACCCAGCCTTCCGCCCATGAACGCCTCTTGCGCTTCCTTCGACTCCCACTTCTCGATCACGACCCAGCCGTCGGTCGTCGGTCCGGCCGCATGCGAGCGGATCCCCTCGGGCCAATCGCCGGTGCCATCGCGGTTGAGGCCGAGGCTGGCGTTGACCGCCCAGTAGTCGTCCTCGCCCACCCCTTCGAACACGATCACGATTGCGTACGACATGCGTTCCCCTTCCAGAGTTGCCGCGCGCAAGGCTATTGCATGCTGGCGGAGGGTATGAACGAGCTGACCGAGGCGATGCGTCTCGTCCCCAGTCGGGTGCTACTCGGTCGCCGAGCTGGTGCACGAATCGTTTCGAAGTTGGTTGCCGGCTTCGCCAAGCCAACGTTCGAACGTTTCGGCGAACCCGAAACGCGGCGGAATACTTCGACCCATCCAGCGCAGAGATCAGCTCGGACGACGCCGCGTGGGCACTGGCGACGGCACAGGCCGTTGTCGATGCCCTCGAACAACTGCTGGCGACCGATCCTCCTGACCTGTTCTCGTGACAGACAGCGCAACAGGCACCATCGGCCGGCCAACGACGGTGTCATGGAAGGAGCCGCTGTCTTCGGCAAGCCAGTCGGTCGATCTCATGGTGACTTGCACGGAGCGGCCTAGCCTGCGCTCGGCTTCGCTGGCGGCGGCATAGACCTCATCGCGGTCAGGGCCACCCAGCACGAGCAGATCGACGTCCCCGACTGGTCGGTCGCCTTCCTCGCCCGAGAATCGTGCCGCCCACGATCCGTAGATGTATGCGGCTTCGATGCCGTCGACACCCTCGAGAGCGCTGCCGATCACCCAGGGCACGCCGAAGGCCTTGACCAGCACGTCGGACAATCCTTCGAAGTACGGGCTGGCTACATCAGCCCGAACAAGCCGCGTTCGCCTGCTGCTGCGATCGGAAGATTGGCAGAAGCGAAGGCGTTGGCGTCCTATCCACGAAATGAGTGATATCTCCCAATTTGTGAGAAATCGAGCCCTGCTCGACCGTGCGAAGTTCCATATCCGCTCTCAGTTCTTCGACCTTCACAACCGTCTCGGTTCGCTGGCCCGGATCGCGCCTGAGCAGTCCTGGCGGGAAAGGCTTCCCGGCGTCACCAACTCCGACCGAACACGCACATGACACCATCAAGGCGCTTGTCGCTCACCTGAACCAGCGCGTCCTGCCCACGATCCCCGACCCGTACAGCCAGCGTGAAGTCCGGGCCGATGTTCCTCAGCAGTTGACGCCTGGGTTCACGCCATAGCCTTCATTCGCAGGCGGTGCCGTCGCTGTCGCGGTCGAGCGCCGTTCGATAGCCCGGTTCACCGATCTGAATGGGCGCTGCACCAGCGGCGCGGGCCGCAGTGCAGTTCTGGTAGTAGACGCCTGAGCCCGGTGGATCAGAGGGTGCTGCGGGTGGGGATGACGGGATAGACGGGGCCGACACCGGGAGCGGCTCGAGCGGCGCCATCCGCCATCCCAGACAAGGACCGTTGAGTAGATTGCGAATCCTGCCGTACTCGCTTTGATCCATCGACAGACCCCAACGTGCCTTTACCGACACCCAGTCATCGATGTACGTGCAGACGGCAGCAGGGCTCGGGGGCAGCCAATTCGACGGGTCCCTGTCGCCCTTGGAACGGTTGGTTGTCATGCTGACGGCGCGCAAGCCGCGTTGGTCGCTGAGGTCGTTGGCATAGGCGACGAGCGCCAAGCCGTTCCAGCCCCATGCCCCGGAATCCCACGCCTCCTTCAGTGCCACCACATGGTCGATCTCGAACTCGCCCGGGTTCGATGAGGTCAGCCCGTCGTAGAGCGATATCCAGTCGCCCTGCACGACGGTGCAGCCGAAGCTGTCCACCTGAGCTGCAGTGATCGACTCGACTTGGAGCACCTCGGAGCGCGTGTCGCACCCGTCGCCATCAAGATCGGCGGGATAGTCGAACAGGTCACGCACGTACCCACCATCATGTTCGTTCTCGACCGTGACGAAGGCAAGCACATCCATGGCAAGCAACGTCCCGGTGCCGGTCTCTGCAGCGGGCTCGACGACCACCGTCGTGGTGGTGGATGTCGTGGTCGTCGTAGGCATGGTCGTCGGCGCGACGGTCGTCGGCGCGACAGTCGTCGGGGGCAACGTTGTCGTAGGCAGCGTCGTCGAAGTGACGGTAGGCGTCGCGATTGGGTTGCTTGCGCTCCCGGTTGAGAGAACTCCAACCACAGAAGGATCTCCGCACGCGACGAGGCCAACGAGGCCGATGAGGCCGACCACCACAAAGACGCGTTTCAATGCATCTCCTTCGTCGGCGCCGGATTTCACTATCGCGTTGGCCGATAGCTCCAGCAAGAGTCAATGGTCCTCTCAGTCGGCCCGACTCCCTGGGGAGTGTCCCGACTACCGCGTCACACCCCTTGCGTACCATCGGTCTATGGATACAAACGTTGCATCGGTTCGCCCATTGGAGCAGCTAGAGGCCGTGATTCATCAGGGTGCGGCCAACCTGACGGACTTCGAACATGACTGGCTGCTGGCAGTCGCAGAGTTCGATCGGCGGGAAGGTTGGAAGCACTGGGAGTGCCAGTCGTGCGCGGCTTGGTTGTCGTGGCAGGTCGGCCTTGACATCCGTGCGGCACACGAGAAGGTGCGCGTGGCGCGGGCATTGGAGCGGTTCCCGGTGATCGCTGCGGCGATGGCCAGTGGGCAGGTCTCGTACTCGAAGGTGCGGGCAATCACCCGCATCGCTACACCCGAATGCGAACAGGCGTTGGTCGACATGGCCCTGGCCGGCACCACCAATCATGTCGAACGAATCGTCAGCGCCTATCGACGCGCCGAACCCATCGCCGTCGAGCGCGAACAGATACAGCACGCCCGGCGCAGCCTGATCCATCGCCTCGACGACGACGGCTCCGTGGTGATCACCGTCCGACTCCCCGCCGAGGCCGGCGCGACGGTGCTGTCGGCGATCGAGCACCTCGTGGCACCCTCGGTAGCGGAGCCAGATGGCACCCGCGACCCGGTGTCGGCTCGCCGGGCCGATGCGTTGGTCGATCTGGCGATCGCTGGCCACGCTGCATCGGGTAAGCAAGGCTCGGCACCGCGGTACCTCGCCCATCTGCACCTCAGCGAATCTGCGCTGAGCGGTGGCGACGGCCGCTGCGAGATCCACGGCCACGGGGACAGCTTGGACCAACCAATTGGTATCTCCATCGACACTGCGCTGCGGATGTTGTGCGATGCCGACGTCGACATCGTGATCCCTCACGAAGCAGGGAACATCAAGCATCACGGCCACCGCCAAGGCGTTGTTCGTGGCAAACGCCGCCGCGAAGTCGAACAGCGCGACGAACACCGCTGCCAGGTACCCGGCTGCGCTCGCCGCGGCCATCTCGAGGTGCACCACATCAAACACCGAGCCCACAAAGGCAACAACAAGCTGCCCAACCTCACAATGTTGTGCCGGTTCCACCACCACCGCCTCCACGAAGGCGGCTGGACCGCCCTGCGCGCACCCGACGGACTCGAGCTCCACGACTCCCACGGCCGTCGGATCTGCTCGCGACCACCCATCACAACTGGCGACGGCACTGCAGTCGCAGCACACGAACGCAAGCCCGCCGACGGTCGATGCAAATGGGGCGGCGAGCGACTGGACCTCGGCTACGCACTCGACGCCCTGTTCTCCCGTACCCACACTCCCCAGGGAGTCGCGAAGCGCTGAGGCACACGGATCGCCCAGCTGATCGGGTTTGATCGCTGTTCTGACCTGCCCACGCCGCTGTCAATCAGGCTGGCGACTTGACTGCGATCGCGAAGGTAGACCGAGTTTGGTTCGGAGTCGGTCGAAGTCGTATGAACCGAAGCCGATCACAGGGCGGCGTTCGAAATCCTCGATCAGCTTGATCACGTCGTCGCGACGGGTCGGATCGTCGACGGCGTGGCGAGGCGTCATTCCGTCGAAGGCAGGAACATGGTCTCTGATCCAGCGATCCTCCATCTGGTCGCGGATCATGTCCAGGTCATCCGCTGAGATCTCGGATCCAGCCGGCAACGCTCCCGCATCGCCCACGGCCGAGGGGTCGGGCCTTTCGATCCGCCGAAAATCGAGGCCAGCCGCGCCGAGTGCATCACGAACTCGTTCGAATCGGGCGACCGAGTTGGTGAACACGGCAAGATGATCATCGTCGCGGTGCATGCTCGCTCGAACGACGTTCTCGCCATCGAGATCGAGGAGCTCGACCCAGCCGTCGGCGTCGCGTTCGTACAACTCGTCGAGCGCCGCCTCGATCGATTGCCAGTCGGTTCCAGGGACCGGCGAGAAGTACGCGGTGCTGAGCTCCAGCGAGTCGCCTTCTCGATTCTGGACCACGGGCGGGGCCATCTGTGCGCCGTACCAGGCCGCCAGTTCGTGGCCGTCGGCCTCGGCGTCGAGCAAGGCAATCAACTGGCCCCGTCGGGCGAGTGAGATTTCAAGAGCCGCCCCGGCCGCACCGACTGTGCCGCCGATTCCATCGTCGACGATTCGCGCGAGCAGGTACCCCTGGTCACTCAGGCCTTGATCATTCAGCGTGATCGATTCACGGACTTCGCCAGTCTGGACGTCGCGTAGCTCGAACTGACTGCCGTCGAGGCGACGATACTCCCAGAGTCCCCTTGGCCTCCCGGCCAGCGAGCGCAGCCACTCCAGCTCGGGTGAAGGAATGATCTCCGCGCGCTCGCGTATGTAACCGTCGATTCCACCCTCGTCGAACAGAGCGACATCGACCAGGAATGGATCCGTCATCAACGCGATCACGCGTTGCCGCATCTCGGAGATCGGCGCACCACTCGCCCCGAACGCGTCCAAGGCCAACGAGAACATCCCACCGTGGCGTTGGGGTTCGTCGAGCGACCAGGTCGCCTGGCGAATTGCAAGACCACGGCGAGCGGACAGCGACAACTTCGGATCCCGCTGGCAGCACAGCTTGAACTTGCGCCCGGAACCGCACGGACACGGGTCGTTGCGACCGGCCCGGGTGAACGGCGCCAGCAGGTCGGCGAGAAATGCGAGATCGTGGTCCGACCCGTCGAACGCCAATGCCTTGCGACGCGCCGACAGAGCGTCGGCCGGCAGGCCGGAATCGGCGAGCAGCGTGGCCTGAAGGTCCAGGGCCGGTCCGAACTCGCCGTCGAGCGTGGTCGACCGCCGGATCGAATCCAGCGCTTCGCGCGCTGAGCCGCCGCGAAGTGCGTTGTGCGCCACCAGGTACAACGCAACCGGTTCGAGTTCGCGAAACTGAGACAACAACGCGGCGAACTCGTCGAGCTCTTCGGCGCGGTCGTCTTGTCGCTCCAACATGTGGTCGACGAGGGCCGGCGAGACTGCGCCATGGTGGAAGTCGTCGCGGAGATGGCGGGGCTTCCACGTGGCCGCGATCTCCTGCCTGCGCTCGGGCGCGGCGACCACGAAGTGCGACCAAACCTCCATCAGCCGTTCCAGCGCATCGCGGCAACACGTATCCAGTTGGTAGTCCGAGACGAGCCGCTCCACCCGGGAGTCGCGCCACTTCTCCCCCGGTGTCGTGAACTCGCGATCGGCGCGGCCAATCCACGCACCCCGAAGGCGCAACCCTGTCAGTTCGATGAGCTCGGCAAAGGGCGCCGTCGGCGTGCGGAAGACTCGAGGGTCGAGAATCAACGATTCCATGACCAGCCTGTCGCATTCCATGGCCGAGTCGGGATCGTACAACTCGTCGAACACTTCACGCACCAACTCGGCCGCCTGTTCGACATAGTCGGCGGTCGCGTTGCGAACGATTTCGAATCGCTCACCATCGCACGTCGCGCCGATGAGTTCGCCCGGTTCGATCCCGTCGAGCCATCCAGCCGGGCCTACGTAGGAACCGTGCTCCGCCAGATGTTGCTCACCCTTGAACGGGTACGCATGGGCGACCTCGCCGCCGCCCGCCAGGCTCCAGGTGCGCCGCAATCCCCATGTGATCGTGCCGAGATCAGGCGTCGAGTCGAGCACGCCTCGGTCGAGTTCGTCGGCCGTCACGCGGTGCATCAGAACCACACCTCGAAGCAGCTCACTGACGAGGCTGACCATGCCGCTGGCCGACACCCACGTGTCGTCGGTTTCGAGCAACGCCTGATCCACGATCTCCACGAGCTCGTCCAGTTTGCAGTCATCGAACGCCGCCAGCACCCCGTCTTGGGCCAGCGTCACCGTGAGTACATCCATCGCCAGAGGCCCGTCGGCAAGGATTGTGTATGCGGCAGCGCGGATGGCGGCGTCGGCTGCATCCCACTGTTCGTCCGACCACTCTTCCGACATCGGTACATTTCAGCCCCGATCGCGTCGCGATGAGAAATCGGCAGACGACTGATGCTTGTATCAAGTGCGGGTCCATTGTCACTCTCCCTAGCAACAAGCGATCAAAGGAGAGCGCGATGCCACGCCTTCAACCACCAATGTCGACCGACAACCACGCCCGACTCGAAGGTCGGCGAGCCCTCATCTCGAATCGGGGCAGGATCACGCAATCCTTCTTCGTGCCAGGTGGCGAGGAACGTCCCAAGTTCGAAGTCAGCATCGAGCGAACGAGCCGGGGCGACATGGACGGCAAGTACATCTACGAGATCAAACTCGACCTCGACGGGTTCAGCCTCGGCGAGCGGGCGCTGCCACCGGGAATGGAAAGTATCGAGGTCACCAAGCGGCTTCCTGCCAAGGTCATCGCCGAGCGGGCTGCCCTGCTCGACGCATACATCCCCGATCACCTCGGGTTCGATCCGACACCGGCAGACATCGTCAAGGCACGCCCTCGGCAGCCAAAGCGGATGAAGAAAGACATCCGCTACAACACGACGATCTTCAGTGGCGACGACCGGGCCGTGTTCCGCGACACCAACTATCCATGGAGCGCGTTCGGGCGTTGCGAGACCAACTTCGGTCCATTCAGCGGCGTGATGATCGGGCCACGACATCTGCTCACGTGCAATCACGGCGTCGACTGGACACCGCCGCCCGGATACGCGGCCGACTGGCTAACGTTCACGCCGGCCTACTTCGATGGCACCGCCCCATTCGGTTCGACGTACGCGACGCACGTCTACTGGGTCAAGAAGGACAACAACGACGGTTTCTCGAACGGTGACGAAGACCAGTACGACTACGTCGTGCTCGTGCTGAACGATCGCATCGGCGACCGCACCGGATGGCTCGGCACCCGCCGCTACACCGATGCATGGGACCCGCTTGCCGCGTGGTGGCACATCGGCTACCCGCAGGACCTCACCAGCCTCGAGCGCCCCACCTTCCAGAGTTGGTTCACGGTCAACGGAGACGACAACCAGCCCGACACGCACGAGGCGATCTACCACCTGGCCGACGTCTTCCCGGGCCAATCGGGTGGACCAATCTTCGGATTCTGGAACGGCGACGTCGGGCCCCGCGCCGTTGCCGTGCAGTCGTGGCAGAACAGCACCACCAACGGAGCCAGCGGCGGCGGCGATCTCGTCGACCTCGCGATCCGCGCCAGATCCGATCACCCGTAAGACAACCGCGTCGACGACCGGGGCGATGACAGACTGCTCGTATCGATTCAGTACGCATTGACCAGTGGCTGCAGGCCGTGCGGATCACCAAGACCCGCTCGGGTGCTGCCGCGGCCTGTCGTGGCGGACACGTCAGCATCAACGGGGCGGCGGCGAGACCGTCCTCGCCGCTACGAGTGGGTGATCACGTGGACGCACGCGTCAACCAGCGCGAGCGGATCCTCGACGTCACCAAACTCATCACGAAGCGAGTCGATGCCCCAACCGCCGCCGAGTGCTTTGTCGATCACAGCCCGCCCCCACCTGAACAAGACGACACGTTTCAACCCCCGGTCGCCGTGCGTGACCGCGGTGCCGGTCGCCCGACGAAACGAGACCGCCGCAAGATCGACCGCGTGCGCGGGCGCCATTGATCGATCGTGAACGACGCGAGGCGGTGAGCAGTTTGATGGCCTGTGGTTCAGTTGTCCTGCGCGAACGTGAGCACAACGCTTCCGACCTTGTGGCCGCCGTCGACGCGGCGATGTGCTTCGACGATCTGCGCGAATGGAAGGACCGAATCGATCACCGGCTTCAGCACTCCCTGCTCGGCAAGCGACATGAGGGTTCGATAGTCGTCGGCGGTCATCGAGGAATCGTCGGTGCCGCCGCTGATCGTGGCCTTCTGCCGTGACCCGGCGATCATCTGCCAGAGGTTGCCGATGACCATGAGGAAGCGGCCGCCTGGTTTGAGCGAGCCCTTGACCCGCGCGTACGGCGCGTTGCCGTGATTGTCCATGATCACGTCGTAGCGCTGCCCGTTGCGCGTGAAGTCTGCCGTCTCGTAGTCGATGACGTGGTCGGCACCGAGGCGTCTGACGAGTTCCGCGTTGGCGCCGCTGCACACGCCCGTCACCTCGGCGCCGAGATGCTTGGCGAGTTGCACGGCCATCGTGCCGACCGCACCGGAGGCGCCGTTGATCAGCAGCGCTTCACCAGCAGCGAGCTTGCCCAGCCGGAAGAAGGTGAGAGCCGTCGTGCCGCCGAAACAGAGCGCCACGGCATCCTGATAGCTCAGGTTCTCGGGGATCCTGGCGATCGCTCCCTGCTCGGCCACGGTCACGTATTCGGCGTGGCAGCCGAAGTCGAACCCGCGCGAGACGATCACCCTGTCGCCCGCCTGGAAGAGGGTGACAGCGCTGCCCACCGCCTCGACCTGACCGGCAAGCTCGAAGCCGAGAACGGAGCTCTTGGGCTTGGTGAAGCCGAGCTTCAGCCGCATCGGCAGCTTCAGTCCGCGAGGGACGCGTAGCGCCCTCACGCGGGTGTCGCCGGAATTGACCGTCGTGGCAAAGGCTTGGACCAGCACCTCACCGTCCGCCGGAGCTGGCTTCGGCACATCCCTGATCTGCACGACCTCTGGCGGCCCGTAGCGTTCGCAGACCGCAGCCTTCATCGCTCACCCAACCGATGCATCGCCGCACGGTACCAGTACCTACTCACCCAGAAGAATCGGTCACGATCGGGGGTCGGTGTGCCGATGACCGTGCATGACCGGTCTCGCGGCGCAGGCGGCACCATTGTGGAACCTGGTCGTCCGTGCGCTCGGCGTGAGGCCAGCTGAACGATCCTCGGCCGTCCGCGCGACAAGCGAGGAGAGGGTCGGCCGCGAGCTGGCCAAGCTCCCGGCCGGATGGCACGCCGTGCGCATCGGCGACCGGAGCAGCGAGATCGACCACGTGGTGATCGGACCTCGTGGTGTCTTCGCGCTCACCATCAAACATCACCCCGCAGCGACGGTGTGCGTCTACGAGCAGGGGCTGTGGATCGACGGTCGCTCAACCGTCTACTTGCACAACTCGCGCTGCAACGCCAAGCGCGCCGCCCAGCTGTTGACGACCGCGTGCGCCATGCCGGTCGAGGTACATGCCGCACTCGTCTTTGTCGATCCGGCCAAGCTCACACCAAAGGGCACGCCGGCCGACGTGCACATCACCACACTGCGCACCATTCGCACGTTCCTGATGCAGCAACCGCGACGACTGACGCCTACGCAGGTGGATCACATCTACACCGTCGCCCGCAACGGCGTCACCTGACAGCCGGCCTGACACAAGTCCCCCGCAAGGGGTCCAAGTACCCGTATCGCGTGAGAAGCCGATACTTACGGTGAACGGCAGAGACAGAGGAGTCCCGGATGTCCGTTGTCATGCCACCACCCCCGCCGACGATTGCACCGCAGTCCGCCCGGCCGTGGTCAGCCAAAGACGCAAGGGCTGAGGCGAAGGCAGCGGCAGCCAGGAACAAGGCCCTCCGCCCGTGGTATCGCAAGAAGCGCTACATCTTCTCGATCGCGATCATCGCCATCATTGCGATTGCTAACTCGCCGGGATCGAAGGACGACACAACGCCCAACTCCTCGAATCCGAACGCAGCGGCATCGGGTATCGACAACGGAATTGGAACCAAGGATGCGAGCGCCGATGTCAGCCGCGCCATCCTCGGCCCGGTCGACGCCATCGGGGTCCGGGCGGTCACGCTGACCGTCACGAACAACAGCAGCGAGCGGTCGAACTATCTGATCGACCTGTCGATCGAGTCCCCCGATGGTCTCACCCAGTACGACACGTCACTCGCCTCGGTCAACAACCTGGAGCCCGGTCAGACCACGACCGTCGAGGCGCTTCCGATCACGAAGGAGGTTCGGGTCGACGCCGTCGTGAAGATCAAGACCATCTCGCGCCTCGCCTCGAACTGACGAGGCGCGGCACACGGTCGGTGCGGGACGGCGCCGACTCTGTGTGCTCTACGCAAACCTTCGGCTCGGCTACGCACCCATCGGCAGACTGGCGAGTAGGTCGCGTGCCCGTTGGGCGTGCACGAGATCGAACTCTGGGTTCAACGCGAGTGCGGCGCTCAGTTGCGTACGTGCATGATCCACATCACCCACGGCGGCATACACCGAACCGGCTTGATAGAGCAGCCACGAGTCCTGCGTGCCCAACCTCAGCGCTTCGTCGACATACGTCACCGCCTCATCGGCCTCGCCGGCTTGCAACAGTGACCAGGCCAGCCATCCATACGTCTGCACATCGGTACGAAGCTCAAGATCGTCACGAGCAAGTTGCAAGGCGAGCTCCGGACCCTCGTCGGCGAGAAAGCCGATCAGGTGTCGACGCTCCGCCGGGTACTTGCCGGCCTGAGTCCGGGCGATCTCCAACCCGAGTTCGATCTGCCGTTGTGCATCGTCGGTGCGACCCGCATGCGCGTACAGCTTGGCGAGTTCGCCGCGCAGGTCTGCTCCGTTGGTGCGTTGCAACAGGTCCTCGTACAACTGCGTTGCCTCGTCGAGCTGACCCTGGGCGACCAGCACCTTGCCGAGCAACTCGGTCGAGCCGATGTGATCCGGCTCGACCTGCAGCGCCGACCTCAGCATCGCCGCAGCATCGTCGTAGCGACCGTCCTGATACTGGTAGTTGGCCAGCTGGAACCAGTAGAACGCTCCCGTGAAGGTGTCGAGGTCATCCTGGCCGGCACCGATCAGTGCCTGACGTGCCAGCTCGATCGACTGATCGAGACCACCCGTCAACGCGGCGATGCGTGCCCGCCGGCTGAGGATCGACGGTACCCCCGGCAGTTCCTGACTGAGTTCAGTGAACACCTTGGTCGCGGCGTCGTACTCACCCAGTTCGAGGTGAGCGTCGCCCGCGGCGATACGGGCGCCGACCGACTTCGGCGTGCGAGCAAGCACCCCATCGGCCAGCTCGAGGGCACCATCGAAGTCGTGCTGGCCGGAGAGCGCCGAGGCCAGCGTGAGGTTGGCTGATTCGTTCGTCGGGTCGATCTCGACCGCAGATCGGGCAATGCCCTCGGCCTTCTCGTACAAAGTGAGGTCACCAGTCTCGCCGGCAAGCGCCAGGTTGCTGCTCGCCAACCGCGTGCGGAACGTCGCGCTGCCGGGAACGGCCTGCACCCGCTCCTCCCATAGCGTGATGACATTGGGCGTTCCGATCCTGCCCATGCTGAGCAACGCCATTTGTTGTGGGTCGGGCAGAGCCGCCCGACCATCGTCTTGCATAGCCCGGGCCATGAGGCCCTGGGCGAGAATCGCGAACGCGGCGATGAAGAGCGCGACCGGAACCTTGCGTGCGAGGGTTGAGGTCGCGCTCTTCGATGCCATGTCTGTGTCCCCGGCTCAGTTCGCAGCTGCGAGGTAGGGGAACACACCGAGGAAGGCCACGTCGTTGGCGCCCACGCCATCGGTCGTGACAGCACCCTTGGTGAGGATGTTCAACTCTGCATCGATCACGTCGTCGGCCAACTGACGTCCATTGAGGAAGCCAGACGAATTGCCGAGCTCGAACGTCATGATGTCGGGGATCAACACGCCGGCGATCGTGGCGGC
>JANOJI010000062.1:0-6709 GCA_031408175.1 Ilumatobacteraceae bacterium | reverse complement strand
AAGGCGCTCAACCCAGCCCCCAGCTCGATCGGAGTCGCGGCCGCGAGCGTCGAATGCAGCCTGACTCTTCTCATATCGCGCAGTCCAGCGCTCGTCCCGCTGCTGCTCTGATTCCTGGCTCATGCGCGTCGACACGGTCCGCTCACCTACGCAGAATGCCCTGATGGAGGATGTGATGCAAGGGCGTTGCGGTATTCGTAGCGTTCGGGGTCTGGTCGGGTGTGTCTCCCGAATGCCCTGTCACCGTCATGGTTGACTTCCGAGCGAAGCGTCCAGCCGGCCAGATCCAGTCGCGGTGTGGCTCGTAAGAGGAACGGCATCAACCACATATCAGGTGTGCCCACCGCGGCGAAGCCCACCTTCCCAGCATTGGAGCACACCCATGTTCATGATCGGCATCGACCCTCACAAGGGGTCCCACACCGCAGCCGCGGTTGACTGTTCGGAGTCGGTGATCGACACGTTGCGCGTGGTCGCCGACGGCCGCCAGCGCGAACATTTGTTGGCGTGGGCGTCGCGGTTCACGCCTCGCACGTGGGCCGTCGAAGGAGCGTCAGGGATGGGTGCGCTGTTGGCGCAGCAGCTCGTCGCAGCCGGCGAGCACGTCGTCGATGTGCCACCGAAGTTGTCGTCACGGGTGCGGTTGCTCGAGCGGGGCCGGATCGACAAGACCGACCCGAACGATGCCCGCTCCGCTGCGATCGTCGCCTGGCACAACCCGACGCTGAACGTCGTCGCGGGCCTCGACGAGCACCGCGTCGTGTTACGTCTGTTGGCTGACCGCGATCATCAGATCACCGCCAACCGGACCCGCACGATCTGCCGCCTGCACGCCTTGTTGTGTTTGTTGATCGAGGGCGGCACCGGCCGTGCCCTGACGGCCCCCAAAGCCGCGGAGCTCCTGGCCAGCGTCCATCTCGACGGCGCGATCACGATGGAGCGAGTCGCTGTCGGAACGCAGCTGCTGGACGAGATCCGCGTGCTCGACGGTGCGCGTATCGAAGTCCGTAAACGCACCGCCACCGTGATCACTGCCTCCGCGACCACGCTCACCGACATCCACGGGATCGGCCCGTTGACAGCGGCGATCATCATTGGTCGTGTCGGTGATATCCGCCGGTTCCCGAGCGCTGGGCACTTCGCCCGACACAACGGCACCGCCCCGATCGAAGCCTCGTCAGGACCGAAGAAGCGACACCGGCTCAACCCGCGCGGTGACCGCCAACTCAACCACGCGATCCACATGGCCGCCGTCACCCAGGTCGGCCACGCCACGCCCGGCCGCGACTACTACCTCCGCAAACAAGCCGAAGGCAAGACCCGCAAAGAAGCCATGCGCGCCCTCAAGCGACGGATCAGCGACGCCGTCTACCAACGACTCGCCACAGACGCTCGCCGCTGATCAAACCGCGCTCGGGCACCCGGCTCGAGAGTCACCGGTGGGCCCGGGAGGAGAACGCGAGGACGGCACTGAATCCAGCGTGGCCGGCATCTCACCTCACATGACCCGGCTCTTCGGAGCAGTCACTCCCGAACCCAACAACACGCTAGACCCGACCGCTCGCGTCACCGACCCGGGCCACCTCGACGCGCCCCAACGAAGCTCGAAAAGAACCACTTGACACAAAGAGGATTCGATATGGATCGGGGCCCGCAAGGGGCTCCGAGTATTGGTCACACCGTCAGCCGAAGGGGGAGGCGCTGTCAGTAGGTGTAGAAGCCCTGTTTGGTCTTGCGGCCAAGGTGGCCGGCTGCGACCTTGTCGCGCAACGTCTGCGCTGGCGCATCGCCGGCATTGCCGAACGCGCCGTGGATCGTGTCGAGGATCGCCAACGACGTGTCGAGGCCGACGAGGTCGAGCAGCGCGAACGGGCCCATCGGGAAGTTGCAGCCACCCTTCATCGCCGTGTCGATCGACTCGATCGACGCCGTGCCCCGCTCCAACATGCGCACGGCACTGTTGAGGTATGGGAACAGGAGCGCGTTGACGATGAAGCCGGCGTGATCCTGCACTTCGACGGCGTCCTTGCCGCATGAGGTGGCGAAGGCCATAGCCGTCTCGATCGTCTCGGCACAGGCGGTGAGGGGCCGCACGATTTCGACGAGCTTCATCAGCGTCGCCGGATTGAAGAAGTGGATACCACAGACTTGCTCGGGACGCGATGTTGCCAAGGCCAACTCGATGACCGGCAGCGTCGAGGTGTTGGTGGCCAAGATCGCCGACGGCTTTGTGGCTTGATCGAGTTCGGTGAACAGGGCCAGCTTGACCCCGATCTCCTCGATGATCGATTCGATCACCAGATCGCACTCGCCGAATGATGCGAATCCCTGCGTTGCCGTGATCAGCGCCATCACCGAGTTGCGATCGTCGTCGGTTGTCTTGCCGCGCTCCACTGCCTTCGCCAGACCTGTGTCGATGGTGCGCAATACGGCGTCGGCTGATGCCTGCGAACGCGATGCGACGATCACCTCGTAGCCGGCGCGAGCAGCGACTTCGGCAAGCCCCGCACCCATGATGCCGGAGCCGACAATACCGACCGTGCGTATCTCAGTTGCCACGCCTCGACTCTAGCTACCCGCGGGTAACTTAGGCAATACGAGTACGGTCAAGTCGTGGAATTCGCCGACCAACCAGACCAACCAGACCAACCAGACGGATCGGACGACATTGCCGCGGCTCTGGCCTTCTTCATGGAAGCCGACCGTTTGAAGAGTGTCGAACGCAGAAATCGGTTGGCCGATGGAACCCGCCGTGAGAACACCGCGGAGCACTCGTGGCATCTCGGCATCGCCGCATTGGTGTTGGCGCCATTTGCCAGCGAACCGATCGATATCGGCATCGCTGTTGCAATGGCCTTGGTACACGACATCGTCGAGATCGACGCCGGGGACACCTTTGCCTACGACGATTCAGACGGGGCCGCGACGAAACAGGCGCGTGAGGAAGCCGCCGCTGATCGCCTGTTCGGATTGTTGCCGACCGCCACCGGCCGGCGATTCCGCGACATGTGGGATGAGTACGAGCGTGGCGACACGGCGGAGGCTCGATTCGTCATGGCTATCGATCGGCTGGCCCCGATGATGCTGAACCTCGCAGAAGGGGCATCGACATGGCGGGAACATGGCATCAACCGATCTCGAGTGATCGCTCGTAACGGCCACCACATCGAGAAGTCATTGCCCGAAGCATGGAGCCTGGTGCTGGCCCAACTCGACGCCGCGGCAGCAGCCGGGCACGTCGATCCGACGTGACGGAGTTCATCGACAGTTAACCGGCTGCAACGGACCTGACCGCGATCACCTCGGTACCCTGGAGACAGTGACTACAGAGCTACTTCCCGACCTCGCCTCCGACCCGGTGCGCTTGGTCGCGCTCGAGGCCGTGCACAACTTCCGTGACCTCGGCGGGTATGCCACGGCCGACTGTCGCAGCACCGTGTGGCGCACGTTGTACCGCGCCGACGGCCTGTATCGGCTGACGCCAGGCGACGTCGCCGTGCTGGAGCCATTGGGGCTGCGAACCGTGATCGACCTGCGCAGCGAAACCGAACTCGACGAGCGCGGTCGCTTCCCGGTCGATGCTCACCCGGTCGTGTTCCACCATCTCCCGATCGTCGATGCCACCTGGGCCGACGTCGATCGACCCAAGTACGAGCGCGACGAAGACTTCCTGATCTGGGCTTACCAAGAGATGCTCACCGTGGGCGCACCCCGCTTCGCCAAGGCGTTCGAGGCGCTGGCCGAACCCGGTGCATTGCCGGCGGTGTTCCACTGCGCGGCCGGCAAGGATCGAACCGGACTGCTCGCCGCACTGCTGCTCGGCTCGCTCGGCGTTTCACACGACGACATCGTCGCCGACTACGCGCTGACCGTCGAGGGCATGGCTCGATTCCGCGTGTGGGCTGCGCGCGAGTGGCCGGAATGGTCGGAGCGGATGAAGTCGATACCGCCGGCGTTCACCGCCGCGCTTCCCGAGGCTATGCGTCACATCGTCGTTGAACTGTGCGCCGAGCACGGCACGATTCGCAACTACGTACGATCGATCGGCGTCAGCGACGACACGCTCGCTACGTTGGATTCCGTACTGCTCGGCTGAGCACGCCTACGCTCGCCGTGATGAACGGCATCCTCGCATTGCAAGGTGGCGGCCCGTTCGCCGCCAACGACGACCTCGACCGTCGCCTGCTCACTGCCGCAGGCGCGACGCGGGTGGTCATGTTGCCCACCGCCGATGCCTACGAACACCCCGAACGTTTAGTCGCCGCGGCGATGAGCTGGGGGGAACGACTCGACGTCGAGGTTGAAGCCTTGATGGTCATGCGCCGCGGTGAAGCCATGGACGACGGTGCGGTCGGTGTCGTGCGCGGGGCGCGCGCCGTCTACCTGGTTGGCGATCAGCCGCTGCACCTGCGATCGGTGTTGAAAGCCACACCGCTGTGGGAGGCGATCACCCAGGTGTTGGCCGACGGGGGCGTTGTCGCCGCGACAGGTGGAAGCGCGGCGGCGATGTGTGACCCGATGGTCGACCCGCGTGGCGGTGCCTTCACTCTCGGCCTTGGGCTGATCGACGGATTGGCCCTGGTGACCGAGGCTGAGACGTGGTCGACCGACCGCTTACATCGAACGCTGAAGCTGGCCAACACTCCCGTGGCCGAACTGCCCAGTGGTGCGGCGCTCGTGCGCACCGTTGACGGCTGGGAACGAGTTGGCGACGTGATCGTGCACGGCGACCTCCCCGCACCCTGATCACGTCAGGTCTCGGTGATCGTGACCGTCTCAACGATGATCTGCTCGACCGGCGGCACCCCGTTGGCGGCCTGGTCGCTGTTGCCGAGCGCGTCGAGTGTCTGCACCGTGGTGTCGAGGCCATCGATGACCTCGCCGAACAGTGTGTAGTCGGGCGGTAGAGCTGCCCCGTTGTCGCCGGTGATGATGAAGAACTGGCTGCCATTGGTATCGGGGCCGGAGTTGGCCATCGCGATCGAGCCGACCTTGTACGACCCAGCCGTGGGCGGCTCGTTGGCGAACTCGTAGCCCGGTCCGCCCGAACCTGTGCCTGTCGGATCGCCACATTGCACCGCAAATCCGGGGATAGCCCGGTGACAGATCGTGCTGTCGAAGTAGTGATACCGGGCCAGCACGACGAAGTTGTTGACGGTGACGGGCGCCAGGTCGGGCTGAAGGTCGATGGTGAACGCGCCCTTGTTGGTGGTCACCTCGGCTGTGTAGGTCTTCGCGGCGTCGATGCAGTTCGGCGGCGGCTGGGCAAACGTGATGGTCCTGGCCGAGCTGCCGTCTGTCGCCGGGCAGGGCGTCTCGCCCGTAAGCGTGGCGCCGGCGACGGTGCTGGGCAGCGGGGTCAGCGTCGTCGTCGGAGCGAGTGGATCGAGCGTGGTGGTTGAACCAAACGGATCGACCGTCGTGGATGTGGATGTGGCAGCGCCGTCGTCGCCGCGCTGGAGCAGCCAGACGACGCCGGAGAGGGCCACCGCTGCGAGCGGGATGAGTAGCACGTACATGCCGGTGCGCTTGCGCTTGCTGGTTCGCGCGTAGCGGGCAAGTTCTTCCAAGCGCTGCTGGCGATTGGCTTTCTGACGTTCACGCTTTGGGGTTCCCACGAGGAGGTGAGGCTAGCGGGCTCAAGTCGCTGCGCACTCGTGCCGATTCCATACCCGAGCAGGGCGGGCGGCAACCGCACCACCAACAGGACAACCTACGAGCAGGCGAGAACGCAGCAATGAACCGACGGGCGCACAGAATTGGACGCGGGCTGACATGCCTGGGCCTGCTGTCGACCGGTACATACCTGGGCTGGCGCATCGCCACGTTGCCGAGTTCACCTCCGATCTGGCTGGTGGCGTTGGCGATCAGCGTCGAGATTGCCGGATTTGTGGGCTCCGGCGTGCTGATGTGGGCACTCTGGCACGGCTCGAGGACTCCCGACACGCAGGCACCATCCGCGCATTCCGAAATCGCGGCGGAGCAGATCGATGTCGTCGTCCGAGTGGACATGCAGCCGATTCATCACGTCCGGGCAACGCTACTTTCCCTTCAATCGATGGCTATCGGTCGACGAGCGGTGGTCGATCTGCAGGCCCGCCTCGAGATCGCCGCCCTCGCAGCTGAGTTCGGCGCCACGTACGCGGCGGCCGATCCTGATGATCACAACGGCCTGAAAACCTGCAACGCAGCCTCGAACAGCCCGATCTTCTTGCTGCTCGATGCCGGCGACATACCGAGCGCCAAAGCCGTCGACACCCTGCTGCCGCTGATGCACGACGACCGCGTTGCCGTGGCGATCGGTCAATCGCTGATGGCCGATGACGACTCGGCGGAACACGGTCCGAACGGTCTTCACGAGCTCACCTTCGAACGAGAGACCCTGAACCCTGCGCTCGGCGCCCGCGGCGCAGCGATCCTGGCTGACTCGGGAGCGCTCATTCGTCGTGCAGCAATCGACACCGTCGAGATCGGCGACGAACGGCCCATCGAAGCCCAGGCCTACTGGTCGATGGCCTTGATGGCCGAAGGGTGGAAAATTGTTGCTGCGACCGGTCAACCGCTGCTCGTCCGGCAAGTCGTCCAATCGCAGGACGAGGTCTACGAGCGGCGGGTGTTGCAGGCCCGCGCCTGTCGCACGATGCTGTTCAGCCACGACGGAGTCCTGAGGCTGAACTCGCTCCGTCTCGGCCAGCGCCTGGCAATCACG
>JANOJI010000060.1:0-8177 GCA_031408175.1 Ilumatobacteraceae bacterium | reverse complement strand
GCTTCGAGGTGCTGGGGAGTGCCATCGTGGCTGGCACAGACGAGCGCCAGCAGATCGGGCGGCAACTGCAACCCGGCGCGTACCATCGCAACCGCCTGCATCGGCTTGTTCGACGATCGCGGATAGATCGCGGTCGTCGGGTCTCCGACCGCAAACTCGACATCACCGTTCGCCGACAGACCGACAACCGCGCCGAAGTGAACCGATTCGTCGCACCCGCTGCGACGCGTGATGGCGACGGGGACGAACGCCTCAGGGATCGCCATCGGCGGTGTCCGGCCCGGTCTCGCGACGCCGCGACAGGCGCGGCAAGTGCCTGCCAGGCCGCAGGCTGGTGAGATGGCTGTCGATCACTTCGTGGCGTTCCCCGGTGTTGCTCAGCACGGCCTGGGCCATGGCCGCGGCGGGAATCGCCAAGACCGCGCCGACGGCGCCCAACACCGCCCCGCCGGCGACAGCCGAGCCGAAGGCAACCGCCGGGTGCAGGTCCATGGTGCGCGCCGTCACGCGCGGCAACAGGAAGTAGTTCTCGACCTGTTGGTAGACGATCACGAAGACCAGGATGACCAGTGCCTTTGGCGGTGAGTCGACGAACTGCACCAACACGGGTAGCGCTCCGGCGATGTAGGTGCCCACTACCGGCAGGAACTGGCTGATCAGACCGACCCACAAGGCCATCGCCACCGGGGCCTGAATGCCGATCGCTTGGAACAGCACCCAGTGCGAGAATGCCGACAACCCGGCGAGCAAGGCTCGGGAATAGATGTAGCCGCCGGTCTTGTCGATGGCCAACTCCCATCCGTCGAGCACGCGTCGCTGCCGGTCGGGCCGAAGCCTGCGACAGATCACGCGGCGCAGCTTCGGCCCATCGGCCACGAGGTAAAACGTGAACAACAACACGGACAAGCCCTTGACCACCACACCGAGCGCGGTCACCGAGAGGTCGACGACCTTGCCCTGCTGGCTGCGGATGAACCGTTGTACGACACCGTTCTCGTCGTTGATCGATGCGATGACCTGCGAGGCGTTGATGTTGGTGTCGAAGTTGTCGTTGATGAAATCGACGGTTCGATTGACGTATTTCTCGGAGTCGCCCAGCAGCGTCGCAATCTGCTGGCCGACCAAGGTCCCGATCGCCACGACGAACACGAGGAATCCCAGGAACACACCGACAAGGATCGCGGCCGTGGCTGAGCCGCGCCGCCAGCCTCGCGCAGCCAATCGATTGACACCCGGTTCGACCGCCAACGACAAGAAGAGCGAGACCAGCAAGAGCACGGAAAGCGCCGACAGGCTGGTCCACACCGACCGTGTGACGATCGCGACGATGTAGCCAAGCCAGAAGATCGCCACGGCTTTCCACACCCAGCGCGGCATCTGCTCAGGCGTGGACCACGGCTGGGAGTCACTCATCAGTGCCGAGCGTAGTGACCCACCGCATCGCGAAGGGTGGAGGCCAAGTCTCCCCGCTGCGTCACCTCGACCTCGTTGAGCCCCAACCACGCGGCCATGGCGAGCAACTCCGGGGCCAGATCGTCGGCGAGTGGTCCTGCTGGAACCCCGGGCTCGACGAACGAACCTTGCACCAGCAGGACGCCGCGCTGGCGGTCGGCTTTCATGTCGACGCGACCCACGACGCTGTCGCCCCACAGGATCGGCAACACGTAGTAGCCATAGATCCGCTTCGGCTGCGGCGTGTAGATCTCGATGCGATAGTGAAAACCAAACAGGCGGTTAGCCCGATCGCGATTCCACACCACAGGGTCGAATGGGCTCAACATCGCGCAGGCATCGATGCGGCGCGGAGCGCGAGCATCACGATGTAGGTACGCCGGCACCGTCCAACCCTCGACCTGTACCTGCCGCAACGTGCCCTCCTCGACGAGCTCAGCGACCAACTCTTTGCAGGGTGCGTTCTTCTGACGGTGGTAGTCGGTGAGATCGGTGAACGTAGCGACGCCATGGTGGCGCGCCGCGAGTTCGAGCAGTTGCTTGCGAGCCTCGCGTTCAGCTACCGCCGGCCGGGCCAGGACGGCGGCAGGTATCACCCGTTCGGTGAGGTCGTACATGCGGGCGAAGTCTCCCTGCCGTCGGGTCACGGTGACGCGTCCTGTCCAGAAGAGGTGTTCGAGTGCGACCTTGGCGTCGTCCCAGTCCCACCACGTGCCCTTCTTGCCGACGCGTTCCGAGAGGTCACCCGACGCGACCGGACCGTCGTCCTCGATCCGTCGGTGCACCTCCTCGGTGTAGCCGGGTCGCCGTTCGTCGAGCGTGAAGAATCGGGCCCACTTGTGCTGACCGGTCATCTTCCAGCGATGAAGGTGGTAGTGCGCCATGTCGACGTGCGACGCCTCGTGCACCCAGTACTCGAAGACCTCGCCCGCTTTGGTGGCGTCGCCGATCATGCTGCGCGGATGTGGGCCCAGCCTGGCGAAGAGGGGCAACTCCTGGCTGCGCACAAGCACATTGACCGAGTCGATCTGGATCAACCCCATGCGGTCGAGCACGCGACGAAAATGTCGGCGATCGATGCGACCTTTCGGGCGCTGATCGGCGAAGCCCTGCGCGGCGAGCGAGATCCGGCGCGCCGCGGCCAGCGAGATCTTCTCGGCGGCCACGCGGCTCAATCGGCGACGGTGATGGTGACCGAGTTGATGACCATTGCGGTGCGCGGTCGATCGCTGTGGTCGGTGTCGACCTTCTGCATTGCATCGACGATCTCGAGGCCCTTCACAACTTGGCCGAAGTGGTTGTACTGCGGCGGCAGGTTGACTCCGCTGGGACCACTGATCAAGAAGAACTGGCTGCCGTTGGTGTTGGGGCCTGCGTTGGCCATGGCCATCGACCCGATCTGGTACTTCTGCTTCACGGGCTCGTCGTTGAAGCGATAGCCCGGCCCGCCGCGACCCGTACCGGTCGGATCGCCACCCTGGCACATGAAGCCGCTGATGATGCGATGAAAGACAACCCCGTCGTAGTAGTGCTGTGCGGCAAGGAACACGAAGTTGTTGACGGTCAGCGGAGCGTTGATGGCATCGAGGGCGATCACCAGCGTGCCCATGCTCGTCTCGATCGTGGCGGTGTACCGCTTGCTCGTGTCGATACCCATCTCGGGGGCAGAGTTGAACTGTTGCTTGCGGGGAGCGGAACCATCAAGGGCGGGAAAGGGGGTAGCCATGGATCGACACGCTACCCGGGCATGTCTAGTGTGCGAGCGGTGAAACACTGGGGACGGCTGGTACTGGCGTTCGCTCTCACGACCCCGTGCTTCTGGTCGTCACGAGCTGCTGCCGACGGCCAACCTGTTGTCGGATTCGGTGTCGACGGCGTGATGATCGACAGCAGCTTCAGCGGCGGCAGGCAGGTCAGGCCCGAGCAGGTTGTGCGACTACCTGGTGGTTCGTTCGTCGTCAGCGGGTTCTTGCAGGCAGCAGGTCAGCTGACGGTGCAGCAGTTCATCGCTCGCTATACATCGCTCGGCCAGCTCGACCCGAAGTTCGGACATGGCGGAGTCATCTTCCCAAGGGGCGTGGTGCGAGACCTCACCCCACTGACCGACGGTCGCCTCGTTGTGACCGCGTTGTCGGCGGTCGGCGGTTTGGGATTCCTCGAAGCCGACGGTTCGATGACGCCCGTCACGGTCCAGACCTTTCCGGATCAGTTGGTTCGGCGACCCGATGGAGCGACCTATGCCCTCGACACGAGGAACGGCACTCGTGTCGCCACCCTCGTCAGGCCGGACGGGTCGATCGACGGGACCTTCAACTCGGACATCGCCAGCGTGTTGCCACCCGGATCGCGCATGGGTGCCAGCAATGTCGCCTACTCACCTCCAAATGCCACGCTGCTCTTCGACGGCCGGCTGGTGGTTGCGTTCGCGTACACGACGGCAACGCCAGGAAATGTCGTCTGTGGCTTCGTCGCGTTGCACAGCGACGGGCGGCTTGACTCCACGTTCGGCGTCAACGGACTTGCATCGATGTCGCAGGCCGTGTGCCGGGTCGACCACTTCGCGGACGACACGATCCGTGTACTCGGAGACTTCGGCGACCCCGTCGTCTCGATCTCACCGGACGGGGTGCTGCTCGGTACAGTGCCGGCACCGTTCGACGCGCCCGACATCGAGTTCGAGGGGACCGGCTGGTCGTACGCGCAGGGCGGTCCCAGCGAGATCGTCAAGCTCGACCCACTCGGGAACGTCGAATCGACGTTCGGCATCAACGGCGTGGCAACGCTGATCGGCATGACGATCAGCGGGTTCGAATTGCTCGATTCCGGCGACATCGTCGCTTGGGGCAATCCTGCAGGCGACTCGACCGCGCTCGCTCTCGGCCTGATCGACGGGTCGTATGGCACGGCGTTGCAGCCAACCGCGGTGGCGGCGACCAAGTTCGTGCCCCTGCCCCCTGTGCGAATTCTGGACACACGCGAAGGCCTGGGCGCGCCGACGGCATTGGTCGGCGCCGGCGGCCGTCTCGAACTACAGATCGCTGGCGAGGGCGGGGTTCCCAACAGCGATGTTTCCGCAGTGGTGTTGAACGTGACGGCCACGGAGGCAACGCAGGCCGGTTATGTCTCCGTCTACCCATCGGGCTGGCGACGGCCAACAGTGTCAAGCCTCAATGTCGAAACTGGTCAAACTGCGGCCAACCTGGTCATCGTCAAGGTCGGAGCCAACGGCAAGGTCACGCTGTTCAGCTCGGGCGGTGCGCATCTCGTGGCCGATGTCGCCGGCTTCTACACCCCGGTCACGACATCGACCGACGGACGTCTGCAAACCGCGACGCCCGAACGCATCCTCGACACACGCGAGGGCATCGGCGCACCGAGAACCACACCGCAAGCAGGTGGGCACATCCACCTGCAGGTCACCGGTCGAGGCCCGGTTCCAGCCACGGGCGTCTCGGCCGTGGTGCTCAACATCACGGGAGATCAGGCCGTCCTCGATGGATTCGTCACGGTCTGGCCCACCGGAATCGATCGGCCACTTACCTCCAACCTCAACCTGGTCGCCAACGACACGCGAGCCAACCTCGTCGTCGTGCCACTTGGCGTGGACGGCAAGGTCTCGCTGTTCACGTCCGGCGGCGCCGAACTGATCGCCGATGTCACCGGATGGTTCACCGATGCCTCGGCCCCCGACGACGGCGCCGGCTTGTTCGTTCCGATCACCCCCACCCGCGTACTCGATACCCGCCAAGAACCCTCGCCGCCCACCGCGCCGGTCAGTTCGCTGACAAGGTTGATCGGCGCGACCGCGGTCGTTCCACCCGATGCCGCCATCGCGATCGCGTCCAACATCACGGTGACCGAGTCGAGCGGCGCCGGCTTCGTGACGGCCTGGCCGGCGCACACGGCACGCCCACTGGTCTCCAGCGTCAACGCCACGCGCCCGGGCCAGACCGTGCCGAACGCAGCGATCGTGACGCTCGGCCTCGACGAACTTGCGCTCTACACCCAGTCCGGTGCCCACCTCGTCGTCGACATCAACGGCTGGTACACGAGCCACTGAGTGCGGGCGCGGGAACATGCCTGAGCAGGCCGATATCGCGCCCGACGAGAGTGCTCGGGCGCGGGAAT
Organism: Ilumatobacteraceae bacterium; assembly: GCA_031408175.1. Classification (GTDB taxonomy): domain Bacteria; phylum Actinomycetota; class Acidimicrobiia; order Acidimicrobiales; family Ilumatobacteraceae; genus JAENVT01. Next base: position 2,597 of record JANOJI010000060.1, on the reverse strand, counting down.
ACGCCTGGGCGGGCCGAAATCGCGCCCGACGAGCCCTGCTCGCGCGCTGGCCGCCTACAGGGCGCGAACGTCCGTGGTCACGGCTAGCCGTTGCGCGAGTTGTAGTCGGCGATCAGGGCATTCGCTTGCTCGACAGCAGCCGCCAACGTCGTTGCCACATCAGCACCACCGAAGATCGCAGCGACACCCTGCGCCGTCACGGTGCGCACCTCGCGCAGCGGGCCTACGATCGGGCCGACCGAGGTCGGAGTGTCGGGTGACGACAACAGTTGATCGTAGGGAACCTTGAAACGCGAGTCGGTGGCCAGCGTGTTCTTCAACGGGTCGAGCGTCAAGGCGTCGGTGCGCACCGGCACATAACCCGTCGCCGCCGACCATTCACTCTGCTGCTGCGCAGACGAGAGATAGGTGATGAAGTCCCACGCTGCAGCGGTGCGCACGTCGTCGCCCGAGTCGACGACCCACAGCGACGCACCACCGACCAGCGCCCCCGGCTTGCCATCGGGCCCGGGCATCACACCCACTCCCACGTCAGCGTTGGTGATCTGCGGAAACTGCCCACCACCCAAGATGCTGATCACCGGGCCGATCGACGCCGAGGTCGCAATGGTCATGGCTGCAGGCTCGGCCCCATCGACCAACTTCAACAGGTTGTCGAAACCCGATGTCGAGTTGTCGCCGACGTTCACCGCCAGGCCGTCGTTGATCATGGTCTGCATGAAGCCGAGCAGCGACTGGCCGATCTCGTTGTTGTACAGCACCTGCGTCGCGCGCGCCGTACGGCCGTTCTGATTGTCGGCGTAGAACTCACCGGCCTTGGCGAACCATTGCTCGATGTACCAACCGCCTCCGCTGTCGAAGCCCGAGTCGAGTGCCAGCCCGTACTTGGCGACACCCGACTGGACGATGGCCTGACTGGCGGCCCGCAACTCGTCGAGCGACGCCGGCGGCTTCTCGGGATCGAGCCCGGCTTCCGCGAACATCCTCTTGTTGTAGAACAGGACCGGATTCGAGATGTTGAACGGCATCGACCACTGCACTCCCTGCGTGGCGTAGGCGCCGAGCCCCGTCGGCAAGAACGCACTGGTGTCGTAGGCGCTGGAGTTGAGGCAGGCCTCGACGGGAACCACCGACTGCGAGTCGACCATGGTCTGCACCATGTACTCGGGCATCTGCACCAGATCGGGACGGCTGCCCTGCCCGGCCTGCAGGTACTTGTCGATGGTTTGTTCGTAGCTCCCCTCGATCAGGGTGACCTTGACCTTGGATTGACTGGCGTTGTACGCGTCGGTCTGTCGTTGCAACTCGACACCGTTCGGGCCCTGCATCCCGTGCCAGAACGTGATCTCAACAGCGCCGCTAGCGCCCGCCAGTGCATCCGTCGGGCAGTCGGGCAGAGTGTCGAGCAGAGCCGCGGTCGTCGTCGGTGCGATGGTCGTATCGACCGGTGGCAAGGTCTCGCCGACCGGCAGCGTTTCACCCGGAGCGAGCGTGACCGGTGCCGGCTGCGTGATCACGGTCGGCTCACGCCCGGCAGTGATGATCGAGTCTCCCGAACCGCATGCGGCGACGAGCGCCGCAACCGACAGGAGCGCGAGGCGTTTCATCCCTTGACTGCGCCTGCGGTGAGGCCGCGGACCAGTTGTCGCTGGAATGCGATCAGCACGACGAAGATCGGGAGCGCGGCGATGACCAGACCGGCGGTGACCAGATTGAACTTGTCGATGTCACCCGTCTTCAACCGTTCCAGACCGATCTGGATGGTGCGGTGGGCATCGTCGGTGATGATGGCCTGCGGCCAGAGATACTGATTCCACGTGCCGAGGAACGTGAAGAGTGCCAGCGCCCCGAGGGTCGGCCGGCACAGCGGCATGGCAATCTCGCCCAGGAATCGGAAGTGGCCGACGCCGTCGAGCGCCGCAGCCTCACGCAACTCCTTCGGCACGGTGAGGAACACCTGGCGGATCAGGAACGTACCGAATGTCGTCGCGAGCAGCGGCACGATCAGACCCTGGTAGCTGTTGATCCAACCGAGCGAGTCGATGGTGCGCTGGTTGACCACCACGGTCAGTTCCGCCGGCACGAGCAACGTCGCCAGGAACAAGACGAAGATCACGCCCTTGCCTGGAAACGTGAGGAAGGCGAAGGCGTAGGCAGCCAACAGGCTGGTGATGACCACGCCCACCGTGACGACCACCGCAACCAGCACGCTGTTCAACATCAGCCGTCCGAGATCACCGATCCGCCACGCGCTGCGCAAGGTGTCGAGCGTGAAGTTGATCGGCAGCAGCGACTTCGGATGGTCGATGGCATCGGGGCCACTCTTCAGCGCCTGCATCAACGTTGCGTAGATCGGGAAAAGCACGAGGAACGCCAGGAAGATCAGCAGCGCGTAACGCCCGACCTTGCGAGCGCCGTGCGATAACTCGGTGGCACCTGTACCCGCTGCCGTCCTCGTTGCCCCAGTCCTAGGTGCCATAGTGCACCCGCTTGTCGAGGCCACGGAACTGCACGAAGGCCAGCACCAACAGCACGAAGAACAACAGCACTGCGGCCGTCGATTTCAGCCCGATGTCATTCTTGACCAACGAGTTCTG
>JANOJI010000004.1:0-7534 GCA_031408175.1 Ilumatobacteraceae bacterium | reverse complement strand
GAACGGCGTGTACTGCGCCAACCCCTTACCCGCCAACGTCTTGGAGATCGCAGCAGTCAACGTCGTCTTACCATGGTCGATATGACCCATCGTGCCAATATTGACATGCGGCTTATTCCGCTCAAACTTCGCCTTGCTCATGGGAGACCTTCTCCTGTTCTCGTGTGATTCTGATGATTGACTTGTAGCGGCGACCGGTCTCGAACCGGTGACCTTCCGATTATGAGCCGGATGCTCTGACCAACTGAGCTACGCCGCCAGGGCCTTGCCGACCGGTACGACTCCCCGAAGGTAGCCGGACCGTGTGGTCGAGCCCTCTGTGGGAATCGAACCCACGACCTACGCCTTACCATGGCGTTGCTCTACCGACTGAGCTAAAAGGGCGATCGCTGGCGCGCGGTTCTACCCGCAAGCCAGCCGAGAAGCATAGCGCCGACCCAGTGGCATCTACCACGGGATTCTGTTCATTCGGCACTACGCTCGGCCGGCGTGAACAAGGGCCGGACCGAGTCGATCGCGCTGCGGCTGGCGTCGTTGGGCGATGCCGAGCAGCTCCGCCACATCTACAACTACGAGGTGTCCAACACGACGGCCACATTCGACCTGGTCCCCCGGTCGCTCGCCGATCAGCAACAGTGGATTGCCGACCGCAACGGTGCCTTCGCGGCGATCGTTGCCGTGGATCCGACGGACGAACACGGTGACGTCGCCGGTTTCGGTTCGTTGTCGCCATACAAGGAGCGGGCGGCCTACCGCACCAGCGTCGAGGACTCGGTCTACGTTCGCCGCGACCGCAATGGCGAGGGCATCGGCAAGCTGATCGTCACTGAACTCGTGCGAGTTGCCGCCGTTTCGGGCTTTCATGCCGTATTCGCCCGCATCTCGGCATCGAGTGAGGCGTCCATCGCCCTGCACCGGTCCTGCGGCTTCGACCTGGTCGGGATCGAGCGAGAGGTCGGCCGCAAGTTCAACAAATGGCTCGATGTGGCCATCATGCAAGCTCTGCTCTAACCCCGTCCGAGTGTTTGCTGCCCGTGGCGCCCGAACGAGTGGCTTGCGCCCACCCGGGTGGGCGCCAAGCACTCGTTCAGAGGGCTACGGGGTGAGGCCGAGGTCTTCGGCTTCGGCGGCGAGGGCAAGCCACGACTCCTCGGCTGCGGTGACGGCGGCCTGGGCGGCGGCCAACTGTTCGCCAAGGGCCGACAGCTCCCAGTGCGCGTTGGTCGAGCCCATCTTTGTCAGCAGCGTGTCGCGTGCCGCTGTTGCGGTCGCGAGCTTGCGCTCGGCCTGGCCGAGGTCACGGCGCACCGTCGACGGGCTGCGACCCATCGACGGTTTCGCCCGGGGCGGGGTCGGTGCCCGTGCAGTCATCGGTGGAACCGGCTCGGCGACTGCGGCAGCACGCTGTGCGAGCCAGGCGCTGACGCCACCGCGGATCCAGCGCACGCCGCCGGTGCCGTCGAGCGCCAGCAGCTCGTCGGTGACCCGATCGAGGAAGGCACGGTCGTGGCTGACGGTCACGACGATGCCGGGCCAATCGTCAAGGAAATCCTCCATCGCCCGCAGCGTGTCGAGGTCCAGGTCGTTGGTCGGTTCGTCGAGCAGCAGCACATTCGGCTGCGGCACCAGCGTGAGCAACAGCTGCAGGCGACGGCGTTCGCCACCGCTCAACGTTTCGATCGGCGCGAACTGGGCATCACCGTCGAACCAGAACCGCCGCATCAGGGCAACGTCGGCAAGCGACGGCTCGCCTTTGTCTCCCGCAATCGCCTCGCGCACCCGTTGGGTGAGATCGAGATCGCGTCCGAGCTGGTCGTAGTAGCCGATCTGCACAGTGGCACCACGATCCACCCGGCCCGATACCGGCGCCAGCCGGCCTGCCACGAGATCCAACAACGTCGACTTGCCGGCCCCGTTGGCCCCGACGACGCCGACTCGATCACCCGGCTCGAACACCAGCGAGCACGGATCGATCACCCGGGTACCGTCGGGCCAACTGAAGGCGACGTCGGCGAGTTCGATTCCCTTTGTTCCCAACCGCTTCGAGCCCATCGCCAGACCAAGCTCACCGTCGCGTGCGGCTGCCTGGGCCCTGCCTTCGACCAACGCCGTCGCAGTGGCGATCCGCGCTTTCGGTTTCGAGGTGCGCGCAGGTGCGCCCCGCCGTAACCAGGCCAACTCGCGGGTAGCCAGGTTCTTGCGGACCTGCTCGGCCGCCTCGGCCCGCTCCTCGCGCTCGGCTCGCCCGGCGAGGTACGCCGCGTAGCCGGAGCCGGCATGCCAACCCGTCGGGACGTGCACGTACGCGGTACCTCGATCAAGCTCGAGTACTTTGGTGGTGACCTTGTCGAGCACATGACGATCGTGGGTGACCAACACCAAGCCGCCGCGGTAGGCGGCGAGCCATTCCTCGAGAAATTGAATCGCATCGAGATCGAGATGGTTCGTCGGCTCGTCGAGGATCAGCACCTCGTACTCGCCCACCAACAGCCGGGCCAGCGCGGCGCGTTTGGCCTGGCCACCCGACAACTCGTCGGTGGGAACGTCGAGTAGCGGCGTCATGCCCAAGCGATCGAGCATCGCTTCGCCTTGCCACTCGCCACCAACGGCGTCACGCACCGATCCGGCGGGCAACACCGGGTTCTGCAACAAGAAGCCAACACGGGCACCGCGTGCCCACCGCACCTCGCCCGCCTCGGGCTGTAGTTCGCCGGCCAGCATGCGGAGCAGTGTGCTCTTGCCGGAACCGTTCAGCCCGACGACGCCGAGACGATCGCCATCGCTGATGGTCACCGAGACGTCGGCAAAGAGCGGTCGGTTCGGCCGGCTTGCGGCGAGTCGTTCGGCGTCGATCAGGATCATGTGCGTGGTGTTGTGAAAAGTGCAATCGCCAGGCCCCAGTGAGGAGCCTGGCGATCAGATGGGGTGGGCCGGGAAGGATTCGAACCTCCGTAGGACTATGCCAGTTGATTTACAGTCAACCCCCTTTGGCCACTCGGGTACCGACCCATCTGAGGGAAATGAGGTTAGCGGCGCAACTAGTCTCACGACATGCCCAGTTTTGATGTTGTCTCCGAGGTCGATCGACAGGAGATGCGCAACGCCATCGATCAGGCGCAGCGAGAGATCGCCACGCGCTACGACTTCAAGAACACCGACTCGTCGATCGAACAAACCGACCTCGTGCTGACCCTGCGCACGGCCAGCGAGGATCGATTGACTGCCTTGCGGACCGTCATCGAGGAGAAGTTGGTCAAGCGCGGCGTGTCACTGAAGGGACTCGACTACGGCAAGATCGAAGAAGCCACGCAGAACAGTGTGCGACAAGTGCTGACCATCAAGGTCGGTATCTCATCCGACAAGGCCCGCGAGATCAACAAGATGATCAAAGAGAAGGGCCCGAAGGGCGTCAGCAGCCAGACTCAGGGCGACACGGTTCGAGTCACTGGCAAGAAGCGCGACGACCTGCAGACCATCATCGCCGCGCTGAAGGGCGCCGACCTGGGCATTCCACTGCAGTTCCAGAACTTCCGCGACTAGCCGAAGTGGCTCATCCTGCCGGGACGACGCAGGCGGGAGCCAGGTCGATGTTGGCGGTGACGTACGACGATTGCCAGTTGACTGCCAACACCGGCGCATCGTCGGCAGGTGACGCCAACACCGCGCCGCGTGTGCGGGCGGCGGCCACCAAACATGCCGAGTCGACCTGCGTATCGCCGGCTGCGCTGATGGCAGCCTGCACGAGCGCTCGCTCGACGCCGGCGCCGCCGAAGACGACGGGAACCTTCACAGGAAGCGGTGCCGTGACGGCCGCACCTGGATCGCAGGCTCTGATGGCGACCTGGTTGCCCTCGATCGGCACAACGGTCGTCGTCGACTCCAATGGAGCGACGGCCGCCCACGCCTCGAACGCTGCCAGTACCAGCGCTGCACTGTCGGCATCGGCTGCGGCGACCTTGGCATCGACGCACTTGCTCGCCGAACCGGTCGACGTGGTCAACGAGTCAGCGGTCCAGCGCGTCGCCGCGGACCACGCCTGGCCATCGTCAATTCGGCTAGCCAGCACGTAGTACCAGAACATCATCCCCTGCGCGCCGACCGGCCCTGCTGTGACGACCGGAGGGCGGCCAGCGTCGAGCACCGCATCGCTGCTCGGTGTTGCCTGCTCGAGCGTTGCCAGCGACGTTGGATCGTCGAACATGGCCGCGATCGTCGGCCGCATCGTGACTCCGGCTCGACCGGCGAGCGTGGCCGCGTACTGCGACGGCGAGATGGTGTTGCCGTGGCCCTGCACGAAGGCGAACAGTTCGGGCGCCAACTGGTCGGGTGCGTCGTTCGCCGCCAACGAGTTGGCCACGGCCAACGCGTCGCCGTCGATGGTCGCCCGGATGCCCAACGCCGCAGCCGGCGTCGCCGTCGCTACCCGCGTGCTCCAGTCGAACTGCTGGTCCAGCAATGCAGTCGCCAAGGCACGATGAAGCGCGAAACGGTACAGATGCTCGTGCGCCTTGAGATCATCACTGACAAAGATGGTCTTGGTTGCAGGATCGTAGAAGGCCGGTGCATCGTTCAGCGCCTGGCGACCGACAGCTTCGAGATCGAGTTCACCGTTCAGCAGTCCGAGCGCCCGCCACGCTGGAGCGGAGTCGGCCCGGGTGTCGACGGCGGACCCCGCCAGACGCCTCGCATAGTCGCTGATCGGAACCTCGGCGACCTCGACCGAGAGCTTGAACTGCAGACCGCGCGCCGCAGCGACGTCGTCGGCAAGCGGTTTCATCTCGACCGACCAGGTGGGTTGATGCAAGAGGTACATCTTGGCAGCGAATGCGCCGCCACCCAACAGCCCGAACAACAGTACCAACGTCATGAACGTGCGGAACAGGTGACGCTTGGGCTTGTTCGCCCGTCGCCGCGGTTGCTTGCCAGGACCTGCGGTGACGGCCACGGTCGTGGTAGCGGGGCGCGGCGGGGGAACGACATACAGGGTCTCGGCGAGCACCGGGGCGTACACGCTCTGGGCGTGGGCCACGATCGGGCCCGACGGAGTGATCGGCGGCAGTTCGATCGGTGAGTCATCGTCGTCGAACAGATCAGGGACCGAGTCGAGCCGGTTGACCACAGGCTCGATGACAGGGGCCGCCGCTGCGACCACATCGTCAGTGTCGACTTCATCGACCTCGAGTTCCGCGAGCAGATCCTCCTCGAGCAGGTCCTCCTCGACCTCGGTTTCGGCGACCTCCACGACCTCGGTCTCGACGACCTGATCGTCGTCGGCAACGACATCGTCCTCGACGACCGTCGCGGCCTCGACCACCTCGACGTCTGGCGGCGGCGCAGCGACGGGAACGGGTGGTTGGAAGCTTGCCGGTAGTGGTGGCGGAGGAGGCACCCGACGCGGCGGCGGCAACGGGACGTGTGTTGCCGCACTCGGCGCGGACGGCGCCGGCCGGTCGGGTACGACGTGTTCCCAGGTCAGTTTGCGGATCGCTGGGCTGTCGAGGTTGGGCAGCAGCGCGTCTGTGTCGACAACGGCCATTCGGGCCCCGAGGTTGAGACGGAAATCCTGCGACGAGAACACCGGTTCTGCGGAGGCAGTTTCAGGCTCTCCCTCCCCGCGGGTGGCTACAGCACCGGGCTGGCCCGCCAATTCCTCGTCCGTCACCTACCGTGTATCGGCAGCACGTTCCTATGGCTTAAGCGCCAATATCCAGCGTGATCGAGACTCAATCCTCGCCGGCGGTTTCTGCGGCGCGTCGCTGCAACTCGCCGACGATCGACGCGTCGGCCAAGGTGGTGGTGTCACCGAGGTTGCGACCCTCGGCGACATCGCGCAACAACCGCCGCATGATTTTACCGCTGCGGGTCTTGGGCAGATCAGCGGTGAAGTAGATCATCTTCGGCTTGGCGATGGCACCGATCTGGGTGGCCACATGGTCGCGCAACTCGGCGATGTCGACCACGCTGCCGCCCCGCAACGTGACATAGGCGATGATCGCCTGACCAGTGGTGTCGTCGAGCGCGCCGACCACAGCAGCTTCCGCAACCGCTGGATGCGAGACCAACGCCGACTCGACCTCGGTGGTCGAGATGCGGTGGCCGCTGACGTTCATGACATCGTCGACTCGACCGAGCAGCCACAGGTAACCCTCGTCGTCGAGCTTGCAGCCGTCGCCTGCGAAGTATCGACCTTCGTATCGGCTCCAGTACGTGTCGAAGTAGCGCTGCGGGTCGCCCCATATGCCGCGCAGCATGCCCGGCCACGGATGCGTCAGCGTGAGATAGCCGCCGCCCTGCTCGATCCTTGCACCGGCTTCGTCGACAACTTCGGCGCGGATGCCCGGAAGTGGGAATGTGGCCGACCCGGGCTTCGTCGTGGTCGCGCCGGGCAACGGGCTGATCATGATGCCGCCGGTCTCGGTCTGCCACCACGTGTCGACGATCGGGCAGGTGCCGCCGCCAATGTGCTCCTGGTACCACATCCAGGCTTCAGGGTTGATCGGCTCGCCGACCGACCCAAGGAGGCGCAGCGACGAAAGGTCGTGGCTGGCCGGTTCGGCGGCACCCCACTTCATGAACGTGCGGATGGCGGTCGGCGCTGTGTAGAACTTGGTGACCTTGTACTTCTCGATGATCGACCACAGACGATCGTTGCTGGGGTAGTTGGGCACCCCCTCGTACATCACGCTGGTCGCGCCATTGGCCAGCGGGCCGTAGACGATGTAGCTGTGTCCGGTGACCCACCCGACGTCGGCCGTGCACCAGAACACGTCGGCATCGGGGTGCAGGTCGAACACGTACTTGTGGGTGAAGGCGACCTGGGTGAGGTAACCGCCACTGGTGTGCATGATGCCCTTCGGCTTGCCGGTGGTGCCGCTGGTGTACAGCAGGAACAGCAGTTGCTCGGAATCCATCGGCTCCGCCGGGCACACCGGGTCGGCGGCGGTCACCAGATCGTGGTACCAGTGATCGCGACCTTCGATCATGTCGACCTCGTTGCCGCCGCGACGAACGACGACGACATGCTCGATCGTTGGTGTGGTGGCAATGGCGTCGTCGGCCGCCGGCTTCAGCGGAAAGACCTCGCCGCGTCTATACCCGCCATCGGCGGTGATCAACACCTTGGCCTCGGCATCGTTGATGCGGTCGGAGAGCGACTGCGCGCTGAACCCGCCGAACACCACACTGTGCGCGGCACCGATGCGCGCGCAGGCCAACATGGCCACCGCCGCCTCGGGAATCATCGGCAGATAGATGTTGACTCGATCGCCTCGCTGCACGCCGAGACCCTTCAAGGCATTGGCGAATCGCTGCACCTCGTCGAGCAGGCTGGAATAGGTCAGCACGCGGGCATCGCCGGGCTCGCCTTCCCAGTAGAACGCCACCTTGTCGCCACGCCCGGCCTCGACGTGGCGGTCGAGACAGTTGTAGCTGACGTTGAGCTGCCCGCCGACGAACCACTTGGCGAACGGCAGCTTCCACTCACAGATCGTTTGCCAGTCGGTGCTCCACGTCAGCAGGTCGGCGGCCTGGCGCG
>JANOJI010000329.1:0-6284 GCA_031408175.1 Ilumatobacteraceae bacterium | reverse complement strand
GGCCGAACAGGTCGGCGTCCACGTCGAACTGGTGCAGGCTGTGCTCGTCGTGCTGCTCGCGGTCGTTGTCGTCATCAGCCTGCGCACCGTCGGATCGGTCATGTCGGTCAGCATGCTGGTGACACCGGCGGCCACGGCTCGGTTGGTCAGCCCCACGCTGCGACGGATGACCATCGTCGGGGTGATGCTGGGCGTATCGGAAGGAGTCGGCGGCGTCGCTCTCGGCAATGCCCTTGACGCGCCTCCTGGGGCGACGATCGGGCTGCTGGCCGCGGTGGTGTTCGCCGTGACGTATGTGGCGACCTTGCCGCGACGGATGCCCCATCATCATCGCCCATTCGGCTGAATCCACGTCGGCCGCTCCCATGTGGACGCGCACGCGCTGATGAGGCATGATGGGGCCGCGCGCCAATGGGGGCCCGCGTACTCCGAGGGGGGAACACGTGCAGATTCACGTCACCGTCAATGGCACGGCTCACGAGAGCGATGTGGAACCGCGCACGCTGCTCGTTCACTACGTGCGCGAAGCCCTCGGCCTCACCGGCACCAACGTTGGCTGCGACACGTCGTCGTGCGGTGCATGCAGCTTGCACCTCAACGGCGAGGCTGTGAAGAGCTGCACCGTGCTTGCTGTCCAGGCCGACGGAGCCGACATCTTGACCATCGAGGGCCTCGCCCAGAACGGCGAGATGCACCCGATGCAAAAGGCCTTCATGGAAAACCACGGCCTGCAGTGTGGATACTGCACGCCGGGCATGGTGATGGCGGCGACCAGCCTGTTGAAGGAGAACCCGAGTCCGACCGAGCAGGAAGTGCGGATCGGTCTCGAGGGCAACCTGTGCCGTTGCACGGGCTATCACAACATCGTGCAGGCCGTGCTGGCCTGCGCCGCAGGTAACTGACACCGACTCCGAAGGAGTGGTCATGACCGTCACCGAAGTTCGGCCCACGTCCGTCCTGGGCCAGCGGCTGCTCCGCCGCGAAGATCCCGCCTTGCTCACTGGCGAGGCCAAATTCACAAACGACCTCGCCATCCCCGGCGCGTTGCATCTCGCGGTGTTGCGCAGTCCGTACGCGCACGCTCGCATCACCGCGATCGACGTGTCCGCCGCAGCCGGAATGCCCGGTGTCGTGGCCGCCTACACCGGTGCCGATCTTGCCTCGTTGTGGGCCGCGCCCATGCCGTGCGCCTGGCCGGTGACCGCCGACATGAAGAACCCGGCGCACTACCCGATCGCCATCAGCAAGGCTGCCTATGCAGGCGACGGCGTGGCCTGTGTGTTGGCCACCAGCGACGCCGCTGCGCGCGATGCGATCGATGCAATCGACGTCACCTACGAGCCACTGTCACCGGTGATCGATCTCAACGACGCGCTCAGCGATCGCGTCGTCATCCACGAAGAGCTCGGCACCAACAAGAGCTACACGTGGGATCTCAAGGTCGAAGGCCACGAGGGCCAGGTCGACGAGGCCTTCGCCGCGGCGGCCTACACGGTCAGCGAACAGTACGTACAGCAGCGCCTGATCCCGATGGCCATGGAACCTCGCGCGGTCGCAGCAGTGCCGCAGCCGTACGGCGGTGACATGATCCTGTACTCGGCGACACAGGTGCCGCACATCTTGAAGATCATGACGGCCCTGACGCTTGGCATTCCCGAGCAGCAGATGCGCGTGATCGCACCGGCGGTCGGCGGAGGATTCGGCTCCAAACTCAACGTCTACGCCGAGGAGTTGCTGTGCGTCGCGCTGGCCCGCAAGCACGCGGTGCCGGTCCGGTGGAACGAGGAGCGCAGTGAGGGCGCACAGGCCACCATCCAAGGTCGCGGTCAGATCCAGAACATCGAACTGGCCGCCGACGCCGATGGCAAGGTCACTGCCGTGCGGGTGCGGTTGCTCGCCGACATGGGCGCGTATCTGCAGCTGGTCACCCCCGGCATCCCGCTGCTCGGCGCCTTCCTGTATGCCGGCGTGTACGACATCCCAGTGGCGTACGACTTCTCGTGCACCAGTGTGTTCACCACGATGACCCCGACTGACGCCTACCGCGGCGCCGGACGCCCAGAAGCGACCTACGCAATCGAGCGCGCCATGAATGCGCTCGCCGCCAAGATCGGCGTCGATCCCGTCGAGTTGCGCCGGCGTAACTTCATCCGCAAGGAGCAGTTCCCGTACACAGCGTTCAGCGGGCTGGTCTACGACTCGGGCGATCACGACGCTGCCGCGACAATGGCCCTGGGGTTGTCCGACTACGAGGGCACGCGTGCTCGGCAGAAGACTCAAAACATTCCCGGCGCCGCCAAGCTCATCGGTATTGGCGTCAGTACCTACTTCGAGATGTGCGGTTTGGCCCCATCCCGTGTGCTCGCCTCGTTGAACTACTCCGCGGGCGGATGGGAGGCAGCAACCGTGCGTGTGCTACCGACCAACAAGATCCAGGTGGTCACCGGCACGTCTCCGCACGGTCAAGGGCACGAGACCGCGTGGAGCATGATCGTCGCCGAGAAGATGGGGGTCAGCCCCGACGACGTCGACGTGCTGCACAGCGACACCGCCATTGCCCCTCTCGGCCTCGATACCTACGGATCGCGATCGCTGCCCGTCGGGGGTGTGGCCATCGCCATGGCCTGCGACAAGGTGATCGACAAAGCCGCCAAGATTGCTGCCCATCAGTTGGAGGCAAACGAAGCCGACCTCGAGTTCGTCGGCGGCGCGTTCACGGTGAAGGGCTCGCCCGATCGAAGCATGCCGCTCGCAGCCATCGCCTTCGAAGCGTTCACCGCTCACAATCTGCCTGACGGACTCGAGCCCAATCTCGAGTGTCAGGTCACCTACGACCCGCCGAACTTCTCGTGGCCATTCGGCACCCACATCTGCACGGTCGAGGTCGACACCGAGACCGGCCAGGTCGACGTGCTGCAATACGTCGCCGTCGACGACTGCGGTGTGCAGGTCAATCCGTTGATCGTCGATGGACAGGTACACGGTGGCGTCATCCAGGGCCTCGCGCAGGCGCTGTACGAAGAAGCCGTCTACGACAACGACGGCAACTTGAAGACATCGACGCTGGCCGAGTACCTCGTACCCGCCGCCTGCGACGTACCGCCGATCACCCTCGGCCACACCGTCACCCCGTCACCGACCAATCAGCTCGGCGTGAAGGGCATCGGCGAGGCCGGCACCATCGGCGCAGCACCCGCAGTCATCAATGCGGTGGTCGACGCACTGTCGAGCCTCGGCGTCACCGAGGTGCCGATGCCGGCCAGTCCGCACAACGTCTGGAAAGCAATGCAAGCCGCAGCAGTCAACAGCCAAACCAGAGGAGCAACCACGTGATTCCCGCCGCCTTCGACTACGTCCGCGCCGGTTCTGCCGAAGAGGCCATCCGCCTCATCGGCGAGCACGGAGACGACGCCAAGTTCCTCGCCGGCGGGCACAGCCTGCTGCCGCTCATGAAGCTGCGGCTGGCGCAGCCAAGCGTGCTGGTCGACATCGGCCGCATCAGCGACCTGTCGTACATCAGAGATGCCGGCGATCACATCGCCATCGGTGCGTTGACCCGTCACATGGACTTGGAGACGAGTTCGATTCTCGCCGAGCATGTGCCACTGTTGGCCCACGCCGCCAGCCACGTCGGCGATCCGCAGGTGCGCCATCGCGGCACGATCGGCGGCTCCATTGCTCACAGTGATCCGGCAAGCGATCTACCTGCCACCACGTTGGCGCTCGGCGCGACCTACGTCGCCCAGGGCCCCAACGGAACCCGCGAGATCGCCGCCGGCGACTTCTTCCAAGGTTTCCTGGAGACGTCGCTTGCAGCCGACGAGATGCTGACCGAGATCCGCGTCCCGAAGATGCAAGGTGCCGGGTGGAACTTCCAGAAGTTCAACCGCCGCGCCCAGGACTGGGCGATCGTCGGTGTCGCTGCGTGGCGGCGTAACGGCCAGAGTGGCGTTGGTCTGGTCAACATGGGTTCCACCCCGATCCTGGCGTCGAGCGTGTCGAACGCACTCACTCAGGGTTCGTCGATCGCCGAAGCAGCACAACTCGCGGCCGAAGAAGCCGAGCCGCAAAGCGACCTGAACGCCAGCCCGGAGTACCGCGTGCACCTCGCCAAGGTCCTCGTACGCCGCGCTCTCGAAGCCTGCTGAACTCCGTTCAGCAGCTCCTATCGCTAGCCTGGTAGGCCATGTCCGTCATGGCCGACCAGCCCAAGCTCGACCATCGGGTGGCGCTTGGCGCGGTCGTTCCGATCGACTATCTCGCCTGGGTACGGCGTACTGCGCTGACAGGTTTCTGTGTGTATGCAGTCGTGTGGACACGCGAGAACGGCATCCTCTGGGACCGGTTGGGGATCGCTCGCGCAGTGACGGTTTTCTTGATCTGCGCATTCGTCGGCCGGCCCGCCAGGCAGTGGGGCATCTTGGCCATCGACCTGTCTCTGTACAGCGCGATGTGGTTCGCCTACGAGACCACGCGAGGTGCAGCCGATGGCAAGATCTTCGGTGTCAAGTTCCCGTTGCAGGTGCAGTCAGTGCGCAACATCGACCGGGCGATGTTCTTCGGCAACGATCCCAACACAGTCCTGCAGGACCACTTCTGGAAGTCCAGTGTGAACTGGTGGGACAAGGTCGCCTCGCTGACATATTTCACCCACTTCATCTTGGTGCCGATCGTGATGGGTGCATTGTGGGCCACGACGCGTCGCCAGTGGGTTCGGTTCATGAAGCGCTTTGCAACGGTGCTCGGCGTGGCCTGCACCATGTTCATCCTCCTCCCGACTGTGCCGCCCTGGATGGCTGCAAAGAACTACGACCTGCTGCCACCACTCACTCGTAGCGCCGGTCGCGGCTTCACCGCCATGGGCTTGCACGCCGCTGCCAGCAGTTGGAAGACGGCCCTCGATTGGGGCAACGCCGTTGCGGCCATGCCATCGTTGCACGCCTCGTTCGCACTGATCGTGCCCGCCTTCTTCCTTCCGTGGATCAAGCCGCGCTGGCTGAAGATCGCAGTGTTCGCCTTCCCCGTCCTGATGCTGACGTCATTGGTCTACCTCGCCGAGCACTGGGTGATCGACGGGCTGGTCGGCTGGGCAATCGTCGGCGGCTCGTTCTGGTTCTGGAACAGGTTCGAGAGGCGCCAGCGTCGCAATCGGGCACAACGCTGCCACCGCGCCTTGGCCGCGCTGGGATGAACCCACCGTCAGTCCTGCTCGATCACAGCTTCCTCGCCGCAGTAGCCGATATCGACGATGCCAATCACGATGAAGCAGTCGCCATCTACTGCACCGTGATCGACGACTTCGTCGAGCAGCGGTGCTTGCTGGTTGCCCGCACAGATCACCTTGCTGCTGTCGCCAACGACGACCTGTTCGCGTCGATCGACAAACTGCACGTCGCCCGTCAACATCGCAATGCCGCAGAGGAGTTGATGCGTGGCACAGGGATCGGTACCGACGAGGCGATCACGCTGGTGCTGATCCACCGCTCGAAGATCCGCAAGATCGCCACGTTCGACGAACGGTTGACGCACTACGACCTCGACATCATCACCTCTGTGCTATCGAAGGGTGCCGAGCAGGCAAGCCCCGAGACGCGACCTCACGCCTAACTCTCGAACTGAACTGCGGCGCGGGCCTCGATCCAGGGCTTCACCACACCACTGCGGATCTCGTCGTGTCGAGGATGCTTGTCGTAGACGCGCCAGTCGTCGATGGTTTCGAATTCGGCAACGATTGCGAAGTCGAAGTTGCCCATGTCCGACGCACCTTCGTCGGTGCCGCACCGATACGAGCGCACCTCAGGCAGTGTGCCGGCAAACTCCACGAGTTGGGCCTTGACCGTCTCGACATGACCAGCAGGGATGCCCGGCTTCCAACGGAACGCAACAACATGAGTGATCATGTCCGAGACCGTAGCGCGCCCCGAAGTAACGTCGCACTCCGACAGGTGGTGAGACACATGGCCGTCAACAACCGTGACGACGACGAAGCAATCGACGAGTTCCATCTCGACGCGATCGCCGACGCCGACCCGTATCCATACTGGTACGACGACGCCGACGAGCCCGATAGCAACCCCACACTGGTGCGCACTGAGACCTGCGACCTGTGCGTCGTCGGCGGCGGTTACACGGGGTTGTGGACGGCAATCATTGCCAAGGAACGCGACCCGTCGCGCGACATCGTGCTGATCGACGCCCACGAGATCGGCTCGGCCGCCTGCGGGCGAAACGGCGGGTTCATGGAGTCGAGCCTGACCCACGGCGTTGCCAACGGCCAGGAACGC
>JANOJI010000606.1:0-8321 GCA_031408175.1 Ilumatobacteraceae bacterium | reverse complement strand
CTGCAGTAAACACCCCCTGCCTGTGGGCATCAACGGGTAGGATTTCGACGGCGTTGACGAGGCAATCACCTCCGAGCTTTCGGAAGAACGGCCGCCCGGCCAACCCCGGTCGGCTCAGTAGAACCGAACGGGTCCAGCCCGACACAGCTGGCGCAACCGAGTGGTTGCCGTCTGCGGGCGGTAGCAAGCAGGGTGGGATCGCGAGCAGACCGCTCGTCCCTGTGTAACACGAATTCACAGGAGCCCGCAGATGTACCCCGAAGTCGACCCGCAACCTTTCTTTCCGGCAATCGAGGCCGACGTCTTGGCGTCGTGGGCGCAGCGTCACACGTTTGCGGAGTCGATTCGTCGCCGGGCCGACGCCGACGAGTACGTGTTCTACGACGGCCCGCCCTTCGCCAACGGACTGCCTCACTATGGCCATCTCCTGACAGGGTTCGTCAAGGACACCGTGCCGCGCTACCAGACGATGCGCGGGCACCGAGTCGAGCGTCGCTTCGGTTGGGATTGCCACGGCCTTCCGGCGGAGGTCGTCGTCGAGAAGGAACTGGGAATCAGCGGCCATCCGGCCATCACCCAGTTCGGCATCGACAAGTTCAACGACGCGTGCCGCACCAGCGTGCTGCGCTTCACCGACGAATGGCAGCGCTACGTCACCCGCCAGGCCAGGTGGGTCGACTTCGACAACGATTACAAAACCCTCGATCTCCCCTATATGGAAAGCGTGATGTGGGCCTTCAAAACCCTGTGGGACAAGGGTTTGATCTACGAAGGGTTCAAGGTGTTGGCGTACTGCTGGCGTTGCGAGACTCCACTCAGCAACACCGAGACCCGCATGGACGACGTGTATCGCGACCGCCAGGATCCGGCACTCACCGTGCAGTTTCAACTCGACTCCGGCGAGCGGATGCTGGCCTGGACGACGACACCTTGGACATTGCCGAGCAACCTTGCGCTCGCAGTGGGTGCCGACATCGACTATGCCGTCATGGAGGAGGATGGCGTTCGGTACATCCTTGCCGAATCGCGCGTCGGTGCGTACGAACGAGAACTCGCCAACGCCACGCACGTCGCCACCATCACAGGGAGCGATCTTGTCGGCCGCCGCTACACGCCGCTGTTCCCGTTCTTCGCGGACACACCCAACGCCTTTCAGGTTGTTGCCGGTGACTTCGTCTCGACCGAAGACGGAACCGGGGTGGTGCACATGGCCCCTGGGTTCGGTGAGGAGGACCAGAACGCCTGCAACGCCATCGGGATCCCGACGGTGTGCCCGATGGACGAGCACGGCCGGTTCACGGCCGAGGTCGCCCCGTGGGCGGGCGTGCACGTGTTCGACACCAACAACGACATCGTCAAGGAACTGAAGGCCCGTGGCGTCGTCGTGCGGCACGACAGCTATCAGCACCCGTACCCGCATTGTTGGCGATGCGCCGAGCCGTTGGTCTACCGGGCGATCAGTAGCTGGTTCGTGCAGGTCACGGCATTCCGGGATCGGATGGGTGAGTTGAACCAGCAGATCCAGTGGGTGCCAGAGCACGTCAAAGATGGCAGCTTTGGCAAGTGGCTGGCCAATGCCCGCGACTGGAGCATCAGCCGAAACCGCTTCTGGGGTTCACCGATCCCGGTGTGGCGCAGCGACGATCCTGACTATCCGAGGATCGACGTCTACGGGTCGATTGCCGATCTGCAACGTGACTTCGGCGTGGAGGTCGACGACCTCCATCGGCCGTACGTCGACAATCTGGTGCGCCCGAATCCCGATGACCCGACCGGCCGTTCGAGTATGCGGCGCGTCGTCGAAGTGCTCGATTGCTGGTTCGAGTCGGGTTCGATGCCATTCGCCCAGGTCCACTATCCGTTCGACAACGCCGACTGGTTCGAGAGTCATTATCCGGGTGACTTCATCGTCGAGTACATGGCGCAGACCCGCGGCTGGTTCTACACGCTGCACGTTCTGGCGACGGCCCTGTTCGATCGTCCCGCCTTCCGTACCTGCGTCAGTCACGGCATCGTGCTTGGTGACGACGGCCAGAAGATGTCGAAGACCCTCAACAACTATCCCGATCCGATGATGGTCTTCGAGACCCACGGCGCCGATGCCATGCGCTGGCACCTGCTGTCGTCGACAATCCTGCGCGGCGGCGACCTGGCTGTGACCGAGAACGGGATCCGCGAAAGCGTGCGCCACGTCGTGCTGCCGATCTGGAACACCTACTCGTTCTTCACGATGTACGCCAACGCCACCGGCTATACGGCGCAGCGGCGCACAAATTCGAACGATCTGCTCGACCAGTACATCCTGGGCAAGCTGCACGCGCTGGTGGTCGACGTGACGAAGTCGATGGATGCCTACGACCTGTTCGCGGCGTGCGGCACGATCCGGACGTTCCTCGACGTCCTGACCAACTGGTATGTGCGACGGTCACGGGAGCGCTTCTGGGCAGGCGATCACGATGCGCTCGACGTACTGTGGACGGTGCTCAGCACGATGTGCCAGGTCGCCGCGCCGCTCTTGCCATTGACGACCGAAGCGGTGTATCGGGGCCTGGTCAGCGCCGACAGCAGCGTGCATCTCACCGACTGGCCGACCAGCACCGACCTGGTTGAGTCGCCCTCGCTGGTTGCGGCGATGGATCGTGTTCGCGATGTGTGCAGTGCATCGTCGGCTGTTCGGAAGTCGACCGGACGGCGAGTCCGGCAGCCGTTGGCCAGCTTGACCATTGCGGCACGGGATGCGGATTCCCTCGAGGCGTATCGGGGCATCATCGCCGACGAGATCAATGTCAAAGAGGTCGTGCTGTCAGCGGATCTCGACGCTGTCGGGGCATTTGAACTCACCGTCGTCCCCGGGGTACTCGGCCCGCGCATCGGAAAGGACGTGCAGCAGGTGATCGCCGCCGTCAAGCAGGGTCGATGGACGCAAGACGAGGTCACCGGTGTCGTGACTGCCGGTGGAGTCGAGCTTGCCGATGGCGAGTACTCGCTCCGACTCGTGGCGGCAGATCCGTTGCGGGCGACGACGCTGCCGGCGAACAGCGGGGTAGTGGTCCTCGACATCGATCTGACTCCCGACCTCGAAGCAGAGGGTGTGGCTCGCGATCTGGTACGTCTGGTTCAACAGGCTCGGCGCGATGCCGGTCTGCATGTCAGCGACCGCATCGACCTTCGACTCGGCTTGCCCGCTTCGATTCGCGAACAGGTCGCGCCGTTCACCTCGCTGATCAGCGAACCTACGTTGGCCGTGTCGCTGACGTTCGAGGACGGCGAGTCCAACGCCGAACTCGACGGCCAACCTGTGTCGATCGGTGTCACCAAAGTGTGAGTCACAGAGTGTTTGGTGCCCGCCCGGGGTGGCACGGAACACTCCGATGCGGCGGCTTCGTCCATATCGGGCCGGCACGGCGATAACATCGCAGACTCACTGGGTCGACGGAGGTTCACCACAGATGGCAACAGCCAAGAAGGCTCCTGCAAAGGCGCCGGCCAAAAAGGCCGCAGTGACGGCCAAGTCGACTGCATCGACGAAGGCCGCACCTGCGAAGCGTGCGGCTCCCGCCAAGAAGGCCGCGACGCCAGCGAAGAAGGCCGCGACGCCAGCGAAGAAGGCCGCGACGCCAGCGAAGAAGGCCGCGACGCCAGCGAAGAAGGCCGCACCGCCAGCGAAGAAGGCCGCACCGCCAGCGAAGAAGGCCGCTCCGCCCAAGAAGAAGGCCGCTCCGCCCAAGAAGGCAATGCCGGCGGCAAAGAAGACGGCTGCGGCACCGGCAAAGAAGACTGCTGCGGCTCCTGCCAACAAGAAAGCGGCTCCTGCTCCGGTGAAAAAGTCCGCGCCGGCCAAGGCGGGGAAGGTGGCTGACCCCGCGCCAGCGAAGAAAGCGGCCGTGGCCAAGAAGGCGAGTTCCGGCCCGGTCGTGATCGAAATCCCGCCGGTCAAGGGTGTGACCAAGGACGGCGTGGCGTACACCAAGGACTTCGACGTCAAGTTCCTGACGGCGCAGCGAGCACTGCTGCTCGAGGAGAAGGCCGCACTCACGGGGCAGGCGACCCGTCTCGAGGACGAGGCGAATTCCCTGATCGAAGAGCAAGAGATGGGCGACGTTCAGTTCGACGACGAGGGCGGCGAAGGCGACACCATGGTGGTCGAGCGTGAGCGCGATCTCACTCTGTCGGCCCAAGCCCGCCAGACCATTGCCGACATCGACACGGCACTGGGCCGGCTGACCACGGGCCGCTACGGCTACTCGACCGAGTCGGGACGACCGATACCGCGCGAACGCCTCGAAGCCATCCCGTGGGCAACGATGCTGGTCGAGGAGAAGGTCGGCGGGATCGGCCGTCGATGACCGACGATGCGGAGGCCGAGGTTCTCTCGGTCACGCAGTCAGAGTCCACCGAGCTTGTCTCACCGCGTCAACGGCTGCCGGGTCCTGTGCTCACGGCATTGATCGTGCCCGTCGTGATCGCACTCGACCAACTGACCAAGCGTTGGGCGGTGAGCGAGCTCACGGGTCGTGAACCGATCCATGTCGTGTGGACGTTGCAATGGAATTTGGCGCGCAATAGCGGGATGGCCTTCTCGCAGGCCCAGGGCATCGGCCCCTTGATTGGCGTTGCCGCATTGTTCGTTGTCGTGTGGCTGGCCTGGACCAGTCGCAAACTGACCAGCCGGGTCACCAGCGTCGCGGCAGGGTTGATCGCTGGTGGTGCGATCGGCAATCTGGCCGACCGGGTCTTCCGAGGCGATCGGGTCTTGCACGGGGCGGTTATCGACTTCATCGATTTTCAATGGTTCCCGATCTTCAACATCGCTGACATGGCAATCGACATCGGTGGGGCGATGTTCGTGTTGTGGACCCTGTTCGGACATCGGCGGGCGCGAGCCGCATGATCCACGAAGAGATCCCGCTTGCGCTGGCCGGTGAACGGCTGGATCGAATTGTCGCGTTGGTGACCGATGCCAGTCGGTCCGACGCCGCTGCGCTCGTAGCTGCGGGCGGAGTACACGTCGACGGTGTCGTGGCCGTTGCGGGCAAACAACGGCTACAACTCGGCCAACGGATCGATGTCGACGAGACCAAACTGCCGACCACCGCGCTGCCCGTCGCCGACCCGAATGTGGAGTACACGGTCGTGTTCGAGGACGAGCACGTCATCGTCGTCGACAAGCCAGCTGGGCTGGTGGTTCATCCGGGCGCAGGAAATCCGAGCGGAACGTTGGTCAATGGGCTGCTGGCGGCGTATCCAGAGATCGTCGGAATTGGCGAACCACATCGTCCCGGCATCGTGCACCGCCTCGACATCGGCACGTCGGGACTGATGGTGGTCGCCCGCTCGGTTCGGGCCTATCACTCCCTTGTCTATGCGCTCGCCCAGCGCGATGTCACACGCGTGTATCGCACGTTGGTGTGGGGTCATCCCACGAATCCCAATGGCGTCATCGACGCGCCCATCGGGCGCGACCACCGCGATCCGATGCGGATGGCCGTGGTGGTCGACGGCAAGTCGGCAAGGACTCGATACGAGGTGCTGATCGAGTACCGCGCACCGGCCGAGGCCAGCGCATTGGAATGCATGCTCGAATCTGGACGGACTCATCAGATCAGGGTGCACCTCGCGGCGATCGGCCACCCTGTCGTCGGGGACGGCACATATGGTGGCATCCGCCACGGCATTGCTACCCCCCGCCCGTTTTTGCATGCAGCCGAGTTGGCCTTTGCTCACCCCACCAGCAACGAGCCGATGTCGTTCGCGTCAGCGCTTCCCGACGATCTGTTGGCCGTCGAGGCCCAACTCACAACGTAGCGAGCCCTTCTTCGAGGCGAGCCTCGGGCCACGGTGCGACGCCACGCGCTGCGTCGGCGACCGACTGCAATGTGAAGCCCTCGAGCAGGCGCTTCATCTGCTCGCCGGCCGACTTCCAGATGGCCAGCAACACGCATTGGCCTTCGTGGTCGCACGAGCCATCCTGATGCGGCTCGCCGAAATCGCCGAGACTGATCGGACCATCGACCGCCGAAAGGATCTCCCCGATCCTGATCTCCGCAGGGGAGCGGGCCAGCACATAGCCTCCGCCCACGCCGCGCTTCGACTTCACCAGGCCGGCACCTTTCAGGGCGAGCAGGATCTGCTCCAGGTATGGCTGGGGGATAGCCGTGCGCTCGGCGATATCGCGCACCGAGGTTGGTCCGGTTCCGTCCATGTGCAGCGCCAACGAGAGCAGGGCCCGACAGGCGTAGTCACCTTTGCTGGAAACGCGCACACCACCATCGTACGGCCTTTGGCCCGGCACGGACGGAATCCCGGCTGGCGTTCACCGGCCACAAGGTGGTGGACTGACTGTCCCCGTGACTGATCAACCGACATTCCCCGACTATTCAGGCGCCAATGTGCGTGCAATCGTGCCCACACTGCTGGCTCCGAATCGCGGCGCAGGGCGTGACTGGATGCCGGGTCCGGTCCGAGAGGCTGGACAGGTCGTGATCCTGGTGCTCGATGGTCTCGGCTGGGAGCAGTTCGTCGAGTACAAGCCACACATGCCGACGCTGGCGACCTTTGCAGGCGGGCCGATCACCACGGTCGCCCCGTCGACAACAGCGACCGCGCTGACGTCGATCACCACAGGTCTCACGCCCGGAGAGCACGGTCTGGTCGGCTACCGCATGGATGTCGGCGGGGAAGTGTTGAACGTACTCAGGTGGGCGACGGCGGACGGCGACGCCCGACGCAAGTACGAACCCCGACGCATCCAGCCCTTCGCTCCGTTCATGGGCGAACACGTTCCTGTCGTCACCAAAACAGACTTCGAGCGAACAGGGTTCACCGACGCCCACCTACGCGGGGGACGACTGGTGGGCTGGCGGGCAGCGTCGAGCCTGGCGGTCACCGTCGGCGAACTACTGCGCGCCGGCGAACCACTGATCTATGCGTACTACGACGGCATCGACAAGATCGCTCACGAGCGCGGCTTCGGCCCGTACTACGAGGCCGAGCTCCGTTCGGCCGACGACGTCGTCGAACAGGTACGTGACCAACTCACCGACAATGCCGCGTTGCTGGTCACTGCCGATCACGGCCAGGTCGACGTCGGTACCAACACTCGAGCGATTGCCGACGACGTGCTGAAGTTGACGAGGCATCTCTCGGGCGAGGGGCGTTTCCGGTGGCTGCATGCCCGGCCTGGCGCTGCGGACGAACTGCATGCGGCCGCGCTCGCAGCACACCAGGATGTCGCCTGGGTGATGAGCCGTCAGGAGCTGATCGACGGCGGATGGTTTGGTCCCGTGGTCAGTCCTCCCGTGGCAGCACGGCTCGGCGATGTCGCGCTGATGACCAAAGCGCCGATCAGCTTCCTCGACCCCGCCGACAGCGGACCGTATCCGTTGGTATGTCGACACGGGTCGCTCACATCTGCTGAGATGCTGGTGCCGTTGTTGGCTACCACATCTTGAAGCCACTACGTACCAAGGAGCAGGCGATGTCGATCGAAGAACCCCAAGCGCACGCGACGGACGTGGCGGCGCACGAGGAGCCTATGGAAACAGTGACGGCGCCAGCCAAGGTCATGCGCATCGGCTCGATGGTCAAGCAACTGCTCGAAGAGGTGCGCACCGGAGCCCTCGACGAGGCGAGTCGCGAGCGTTTGGCCGAGATCTACGAGCGTTCGATCGTGGAGTTGTCCGAGGCATTGTCGCCAGATCTGCAAGACGAACTGCGCAACCTCGCGTTGCCGTTCAAGGACGGCGAAATACCTTCCGACGGCGAGCTACGGGTCGCCAAGGCCCAGCTCGTGGGTTGGCTGGAGGGCCTGTTCCACGGCATCCAGGCCACGTTGTTTGCCCAGCAGATCGCCGCTCGCCAGCAGCTCGAGGGCATGCGTCAGCTACCCCCAGGGGCAATGGCCGGAGGTCCGGGCGGGGGACAGATGCCGCCGGGTGCCGCCATCGATGTCGCCGATCGGCCTGGCACCTACCTCTAGAAAAAGGACTAAGGTCGAGCGAATCACAAGCGTGTAAGTCGACGATGCGCCAGCGGCACGCAGAATCAGCATCGGCAAAACAATCAGCACGGCCAAGACGATCAGCACGGCCAAGACGATCAGTAAGGGAGGTAATGCGCCAGTGGGGGATTCCTTCACCCACCTCCACGTCCACACCGAATTCTCGATGTTGGACGGAGCTGCGCGCCTCGACGACCTCGTTGCCAAGGCGGTGGCCGACGGCCAGCCGGCGCTCGGCATCACTGATCACGGCAATATGTACGGGGTGCTCGAGTTCTTCAAAGAGTGCCGTGCGCAGGGCGTCAAGCCGGTCATCGGCACC
>JANOJI010000561.1:0-4660 GCA_031408175.1 Ilumatobacteraceae bacterium | reverse complement strand
GCTTCGCCGAACCCGTCGTTTCATGGTTCGCGCCGGGCGAGGCCCACTACTGCGAGAACACGTCGGGCACGGTCAGCTTCACCGGGGTTCCCAGCTGACGAGAGGTGTGCAACGATTTGGTCGTGATCGTCGACAGTGCTCTCTACGTGGATGGTGTCCGCCGACCCGGCCGGTTCGACACGACCGACTGGCGTTCTATCTGCGGTGACGACGCATTCAGTTGGACGGGCCTGTTCGAGCCGACCAAGGTCGAGTTCGAGCAGATCCGGTTGCACATCGACCTGCATGATCTCGTCGTCGAGGACGCCTTGAACGCTCATCAGCGTCCGAAGCTGGAGCAGTATGGCGACGCACTGTTCGTCGTCTTGAAGACCGCCAAGTATCTGGACGACATCGAAGAGGTCGAGTTCGGTGAGATTCAGGTCTTCGTCACACCTCATGCCGTGCTCCACGTCCGCCACAACGCTCCATCCAATCTCACCGGCGTCCGCGCCGCGTTGGAGAGCAATCCCGAACTCCTGCAACACGGCTCAGGTGCTGTGCTGCACGCGATCGTCGACCATGTCGTCGACGACTACGAGCCCGTCGTGACCGGTATCGAGCGCGATGTGCGCGAGGTTGAACGGGAAGTGTTCAACCGTCACGCAGGCCAGAACCCGGTCGAGCGCATCTACGGACTCATGCGCACCGTGTTGCTCGTTCAGGACGCACTCGTGCCGTTGCTCGGTCCGTTGGATTCACTGGCCAACAAGCGATACAGCGTCGTGGCCGCCGAACTGCGGCAGTACTTTCGTGACGCACACGATCATCTTCTCGCCGTCGCGCAACGCGTCGACACGTTGCACGACTTGCTGAGCAACATCCTCGCCGCCAACCTCACTCGAG
Source organism: Ilumatobacteraceae bacterium (assembly GCA_031408175.1). Taxonomy (GTDB): domain Bacteria; phylum Actinomycetota; class Acidimicrobiia; order Acidimicrobiales; family Ilumatobacteraceae; genus JAENVT01. Next base: position 3,775 of record JANOJI010000561.1, on the reverse strand, counting down.
TCTCGATCCGCCAGAACGAAGACATGCGCAAGATCTCTGCATGGGTCGCCATCGCCGCGGTGCCGACCATGCTCGCCGGCGTCTACGGGATGAACTTCGAACACATGCCAGAGCTGGAATCCAGCTGGGGCTATCCGGCGATCCTGCTGGTCATGTTCGGCGCTTGCTTCGGCCTGTACCGAAAGTTCAAGAACGCCGGTTGGCTCTAGCTCTAGCGATCAGCAACCCGCTGGCCAGATCATGCCGTCGGGCGACGGTGTCGGGGCACTCATCAGATGCTCGGCCGACCATCGCCCGCTGGCGCGGTGGCGGGTGAAACAGACCATTGCGAGATCGGATTCACTCTCGACCAGCAACAAGCAGTTAGCACTGCCAAGCAACTGCGTCGCACCCGGCACGACGAGATCGAGCGACGTCCAGGCGGTGGCCCACGGCGCCAGAGTGTGCTGCGCCGAGATGCGTTCGCCGGCGTCGTTCTCGACGATCACGGTGTAGTCGGCGGCGGCATCGAGCTCGTGATTGCCGGCGTTGGTGACGCCGAGCCAGGTCTCCAAGTACGGGGCTGCCAGCAGGCGGAAGTACGACAGGTACGGGCCCTCGGCGCCACGGCGTTCGATGCGCCGCTGCGGCGTGTTCCACTCGTCGCTCCACGCCAATATTCGCGCCATCGACCGCGCGCCGCGATAGGCCATCAACGCCTGCAGCCGGCCGGGGTATGCGGGGCGATCGGCGTCGGAGAAGGTAAACGCGGCATGCCCGGCAAACGGTCGGGCGACGCCGGCCAACAGATCAGCGAATGACGCGTCGACGATCTGATTGCGCTCGACGTGGCGGAACTTCGGCTCGTGAACGACCAACACGCCGTTGCCGTCGTAGACCCGCACGGCCACCCAGAAGTCGCCTTCGAGATGACCGTGGGTGTTGAAGAACGTCACGTCGGTACTGACCTCGTCGGTCTCGACGACGATCATCGGGTTGACCTCACCCTCGCCCAGCAACACGTACCGATGCCAGGGCATGTCGTCCCAGTCGTACAGGTCACCGCCGTGATATGCGGAGAGGCCAGGCCCACCGGACACCACGTATGGACGAGCGAACGTGCGATGGGCCAACCGGTCACCCGTCAGTGAAAGCTCGTGGCCGTCCGCAAACCCGACCAGATCGCCGAACCAACGCTGCAGGTCGATGTGATGCACCCGCCACGGGGCCCACGTCTGATCGACCGAGCGCGTCAGCGAATCGCCCATCCAATTGGTCACGGTCAGCGTCCATGCACCTGCCGGCAACTCGTCGGCCGCCGTCAGGAAGACCAGCTGCGGATCGCTGAACTCCCACGGCCGGAGCGCGATCTCGGTGAGCGTCAACGTCTGTGGCTCCAGCAACACGCAATGATCGCTGTGCAAGGTGACGATGTCGCCGGTCTCGCCATACCAATCGATGAGCCCGTACAGGCGGTGACGAACCTCGTCGCTCACAATCGGATCGACGTCGGCAAACAACTCGACCGAGAGCAGCGCGTCGCCACCATCGGTCGCAACCGGCACGGCAACAGGTGGCGACGAACTGTCGACCGACAGCATCCGATCGGCCGACAGCCACACCTCGTGCTCGGCAATCTGGGCGCCGCCTCCGTCGAACCACCGCAACACCGCCAGCAACTCCGAGAACTCCCAGCCACGCGGCCAGTACACCGACACCGCGGTCCGCAAGCCGGCCTCGTCGTGACGCCACCAGTACAGGTCGTGGCCGATCGAAACCGCGGGCCGTCCCGCTGGCAGCGCCGCCGATCCCTCGTTCACCGAGCAGACTCTACGGCGTGTTCGGAATCACGACCATCAGTTACCTGCCGGCCGACGATGTCGATGACTCCGCGCTGCCTGCGGGCGAACTGATCCAGCATCTCGAGGACGACATCGACGGGTGGTGGGTGTCGGCGGCACGATACGACCAGACCGTGGAGATCCGCATCTACGACGTCGCGACGGTGTGGCTCGACGCGAGCCTGTCGGTCTGCTCGGTGCGGCCGGCGTTCGATGTCGGCGAGGCATGGCTGGCGTTTCAACTCGAACGCCACGTCCTGCCGATCATGCGGATGATTCGAGGCGAGGCGGTGTTCCACGCCGGCGCGGTGTACACCACATGTGGGGCCGTGCTGTTGCTCGCCGACGGCCATGGCGGCAAGAGCACCACCACCGCGCTGCTGCTGGCCGACGGCGCCGAGTTCATCAGCGACGACCAAACCGGAGTCACGGCCCAACGGGAAGCAGTCGGCACGCCGTCGCTCCGCCTGCGTCAACCGAGCGCCGAATTGGCGCCTGCCGGAGTCGCGACCCGGCTCGAAGGCGATGGCCGAATCGTCGTGGCCATGCAGCCTCGCGTCCCTCCAAACCCGATCGCCGGCTTGCTGATGCTGGGCGAGCGATCCGACTCCGACGCGGTGGGGTTGCGGCCGGTCGAGGGTGCCGCCGCTGTGACTGCACTCCTCGGTCAAGTGTTCTGCGGTGGCCTGGTCGACCCGGCGTTGATCGAACGTCACTTCAACGTCGCCACCGACCTGGCCGCGACCCTCCCGGTGGCGCGGCTCGCCGTGCCGCACGGCCCACCGTGGCCGACGGTCTTGCCCCATGTCGAACGGTGGCTCGGGCAGTACGGTTTCGCCAATGAGTGAATCGTTCGACAACGTGGTCGCCAGCGAAGCCGAGCTGCGCGAGCTCTACCGCATGCCAGCCGATGGCACCCGCCAGAAGGTGCTCGGCAGTATCGATCAACACGCGCGCAGGTTCATCGACGCCTCGCCATTCGCGCTGGTCGGCACTTCGTCGCCCGACGGCACAGCCGATGTGTCGCCGAAGGGCGGTCCTGCCGGCTTCGTCGTCGTGCTCGACGATCAGCGCATCGCCATCCCCGATCTGTCGGGCAACAACCTGCTCGACTCGATCACCAACATCGTCAACGGTTCCGGGATCGGGTTGCTGTTCCTCGTGCCGGGTGTCGACGAGACCCTGCGGGTCAATGGGCTCGCCTGCCTGACCACAGACCCGGCGGTGCTCGATGCGTGCGCGGTGAAGGATCGACGTCCCAAGGCCGCTATTGGCGTGACGGTGACGCAGCAGTACATGCATTGCGCGAAGGCCTTCCGGCGCAGCGAGTTGTGGAGCGAGCAGACGTGGCCAGATCGGGCGACGCTGCCGTCGCTCGGTTGCATCCTGCGCGACCAGATCCCGTCGATCAGTGAGTACACGCCCGAATCAATCGACGAGGATCTCGAGCGGGGCTACGCCAAAACCCTGTGGGAACCCGGCGGCAAAGCCTGAGTCGATAGCGGAGCCGACATGCCTGGATCGGTGAGCAGTGCTGTGGCGGCGGTTGACCGTACGCGGGGCTGTTTCACGCAACTTCTGCGCTCCGGGCTCGACGGTTCTCAGAAGGTCAAGGGCCTGTCGTGGACGATTCGTGATCTCGCCGCACACCTTGCCAGTGGCAGCATCGCTTACAGGCAGGTCGCCGAGGGTGAGCCGAGCCCGTACGACTCACTCGATCGACGACGAGAGACGAACCAACAGCGCCTCGAGGCCGAAACCACGGATGACCTCGGCGCGATGGCGGATCAGATCGATGCCGAAGTCACGCGCATGCTGGCGGCGGTGGGATCTCGTGCCGGCGACGTGGTGTCATGGCATGGCGGCCAATCGCTTCCGGTGACGGCATTCCTCGGATCGGTCGTCGGGGAGTTCGTGTTCCACGGCTGCGATCTCGCCGGCACGGTCGGACAGAA
>JANOJI010000556.1:0-2081 GCA_031408175.1 Ilumatobacteraceae bacterium | reverse complement strand
TCGCCGATGAAGTTGTACGAGTTCACGAGTCCGGCGGACATCGTGCCGCCATCCTGCGGGTAGGTGGTCAGCAGCAGGCCGCCGCCGGTCACCAGCAGTTCGCCACCGCAGTCGGCGAGCACGTTGAATCGCTTGCCGACTGATTCGTCGGGAGAGAGCCATTCGACCTGGGTGCCAGCTGCGAACGGCGACTCCGGCGTGTACCACCCCACCGCGCAATCGTCGGCGGTGGTGGGCTCGCCCAGCGCCAGTTCGACCGAGGCCGGACCCTGGCCCGAGGTGCGCTGCAGCGTCGCACGTGCGACGCCCGCCTGGCTCTCGTCGATCTCGCCCGAGTACGTGGGCGAAAGCGGCGTGTCCTGGCCGTACAGGTTGGCGGCGATCGCGAAGTCCATGTCGACAGCCAGCATGCCTCGGCTGCCGCCCTCCTCGAACGCAAACACGTCGACCACCCAGACCCGTTGGGTAGCGTTGTCGACCAGCACATGACTCGTGGTCTGCACGCCGGCCCAGAAGTCGGAGCATGTAGCGGCGACCGAGAACGTCCGCGTCTCACTACCAGCTACCAGCAGCGCCTGCCCCGTGGCGACTTCGTCCACCGCCGGCACAGTCGTCGCCGACTCGGTGGTCGGCACCGTCACATCGGGCACGGTTTCTGCCGACGACGTCGTCGTCTCGGCGACGGTGGTCTCGGGCTCGGTCGAGACGGTGGTCCCGACTGGCGCCGCTGTCGTCTCGGGCGTGGACGAGTCGCCGTCGTCGCGGGTGAGTACGACAACGATGAGCGCGACGAGCAGTGCGATGATCATGCCGATCCCGGTGGGGACCAACCATGGCGGCGGCGCGCTTCGTGGCTGACTTGGCACCTCTGCCGACATTGAATCCGCTCCCTCTCCCGTACGTGCGACCACCCTAGTGACGATCGGGTGGTGCCCCGTGGATGTGAGCGAGCTAGTGCTCCGCGCGTGTGGGCGCGGGAACATGCCTGAGCAGGCCGAAGTCGCGCCCGACCAGCATGGTCGGGCGCGGGAACACGCCTGGGCAGGCCGAAGTCGCGCCCGACGAGGCTGGCGGGCGCGGGCCGCCTACAGGGCGCGAACGTGCATGGTCACAGCACTAGTAGGTCACGCCGGGTATGTAGCCACCGCGGGTGAAGCGGCTGCCGACCGTGCCGACACACACGCCGTACCTGCCGCCCATTGCCTCGATGGTGTCGTCGCCCGTGCCGAGGGACAGAGCCACGTGGTTGTACTGGCTGCCATTGTGGCCGGCCTCTCGGAACAGGAGTGCGCCGCGGACGCCGGCCGCCTCAGACACGCTGAGCTCGAGACCTGCGGCGGCCACTGCGTTGATCTGGCTGACCGAGTAGTCAGGGAACGTGATGCCGAACTGGGCCAGACTCCACGAGATCAGTTCGGCGCAATCGAACTCATCCTCATCGGGATTGGTCTCGTCGGCGTTTGCCCCGAGGACGTACCGGTCGTTGACCTGGTGCAGGGCGACATCGATGAGCGCGTCTGCCGTCGCACCGGCTGACAGATCAATGGCGCCGGGATCCTCGGTCGGGGTCGAGAACAGCGAGGCCCACGTGTCGCCGTCCACCGATCCAGTAATCGGCAGTCCGTAGGCCGCCTGAAACGCTTGGACAGCCTCGGTGGTCTTGCGGCCGTAGTCACCGTCAGCACCTCCCACCGAGTAGCCCAACTCTTCGAGGCGCGTTTGCACCTGAGTGACGTACTCATTCTCGTCGCCGCTTTGCACGATCACATCCGACATCGGTGCATCCCCTCCGAGTGCGCTCGTCGGCGCGCCCAGAGCGCGATCCTAGGCGCAGAATTCAGTGCGTGTCACCCGTGCTAGCGTCGGTGTCTTGACAGTACGGAGTGATCGTGGTGCGAGTCCGCACGGCCAAACCAGCACCGCCCAGCGACGATAAGCGGTGGCGCGTTGTCGAGACGCGAATGCGTCGGCTCGGCAACCGGCCCGATGCGCTGATCGAGGCGCTCCACTCCGCGCAGGAAGCGTTCGGCTACCTCGACGACGACGCACTTCGATTCATCGGCGACAGCCTCCTGGTCCCA
>JANOJI010000513.1:0-2612 GCA_031408175.1 Ilumatobacteraceae bacterium | reverse complement strand
GATCGGCAGCGCACCCGCGATGCAGCCGACGTACGATCCGCGCTCCAGACGCTCCTCGGCCGTGAGGAGGTCGTCTGTGACCACATCGCTGACACCGATCCGGCCACCGGGCCGCAGCACGCGGTGCATCTCGGCGAACACGGTCGGCTTGTCGGGTGAGAGGTTGATGACGCAGTTGGAAATGATGACGTCGACGGATGCGTCGGGAAGCGGGATGGCCTCGATGTCTCCGTGCAGGAACTCGACGTTGGTGGCGCCGGCCTCGGTGGCGTTGCGGCGGGCGAGGTCGAGCATCTCGGGGGTCATGTCGAGGCCGTAGACGTAGCCCGCTGGTCCGACGCGCGTGGCCGAGAGCAGGACGTCGATCCCGCCGCCCGAGCCGAGGTCGAGCACGGTCTCGCCGGCCGCGAGGTCGGCGACGGCGGTGGGATTGCCGCAGCCGAGGCTGGCGAGCGCAGCGGCGTCGGGGAGCTGCGTGAGGTCGTCGTAGTGCACCGCGCCCCACTGTGTGTTCTCCAGGCCGCAGCACGACGACTGGCCCGAATCGGCGACCTTGGCCGCTGCGGCGTAGTGCTCTTGCACCTGGACGTGAATGGGGTTCCGAACGTTGGTCATCGTGTCCTCCGTGTGGTTGTTGGCGTTGGTGTGCATGCGAGTGGTTGTCGGCGTGTCATAGCGCAGCGATGCCGACCTTGAGAACGGCCAGGCCGGCGGGGTTGATGCAATAGCGGGTACGCGGGCCTTCGATCTCGCCTTGGATCAGGCCGGCCTCGCGCAGGATGCGTAGGTGTTCCGACACGGTGGACTGGGCGAGTGCGAGTTCGGTGACGACATCGCCGGTGACGCAGGCCTGGTGTGCGTCGAGAACTCGGAGGATCTTGACTCGAGCGGGATGACCGAGTGCCTTTGCCATTGCTGCGAGTGTCTCGTCGTCGGGTACGGCTACGACGGGAGGGGCCGCCACAACATCGCAGCACTCGTCGACGATCGGCTCACGTCGAGCGCGAGTGGTGGTGATGCTCATGGTCACCGGCTTTCGTGATGAGTGTTGCGTTCGGGGAGTGGATAGAACCGGCGTTGCGCCCACAGGGCGACGTAGACGAGTCCGACGAGGACGGGAACCTCGATGAGCGGGCCGACGACACCGGCAAGCGCCTGCCCGGACGAGACGCCGAATACTCCGATGGCGACGGCTATCGCCAGTTCGAAGTTGTTGCCTGCTGCGGTGAACGCGATCGAAGCGTTGCGGTCGTAGGCGATCCCCATCTTCATCCCGGCGTAGAAGCTTCCGAACCACATGATCGCGAAGTAGACGAGGAGTGGTAGTGCGATACGAGCGACGTCGAGTGGTTGGTTGGTGATCCGGTCGCCCTGGAGCGCGAACAGGATGACGATCGTAAACAACAGCCCGTAGAGCGCGAACGGGCCGATCTTGGGCAGGAACCGCTGCTCGTACCATTCCGTGCCCTTGGCTCGCTCGCCGAAGGTGCGGGTGAGGAAACCGGCGAGCAGCGGAACGCCGAGGAAGATGAGCACCGACTTGGCGATCTCCCACACGGTGACGTCGATTCCGTTGCTGTCGAGGCCGAGCCAGCCCGGAAGCAGTTCGAGGTAGAAGTAGCCGAGCAGCGAGTAGGCGACGATCTGGAAGAACGAGTTGATCGCGACCAGCACGGCAGCGAGTTCGCGGTTGCCGCACGCAAGGTCGTTCCAGATCAGCACCATCGCGATGCAGCGGGCCAATCCGACGATGATCAGCCCGGTGCGGTACTCGGGTAGATCAGGCAACGTCAGCCAGGCGAGCGCGAACATCACGGCCGGCCCGATCAACCAGTTGAGCACTAGCGACATCACCAGCGACCGGCGATCGCCCATCACCGTGCCGATCGAGCGGTAGCGGACCTTGGCGAGGACCGGGTACATCATCGCGAACAGTCCGAGCGCTATCGGCAACGACACCGTGTCGATCTTGACCTTCTCGAGCTGATCGTTGAGATTCGGAACGGCACGTCCGAGCGCGATCCCGGCGACCATTGCAGCGCCGATCCATACAGGAAGCAGCCGATCCAACGTCGACAGATGAGGCTTGGTCGCCTGAACCTCGTGTCCGGCCGTGACAACTGCTGCTGGTTGGTCCATCGCGGCTCCAAGTTCCGGGTAATCGTTGATCGACGAACAACGATTAGACTACCAGGGTGCAAACCTCTCCGGCTACCGCCCCCAGCGTGTTGTTCCTCTGTGTCCACAACGCGGGACGTTCCCAGATGGCAGCCGGCTGGCTCCGGCACCTTGCAGGCGACCGAGTCGTTGTCTACTCGGGTGGCTCCGCGCCAGCGTCGGCGATCAATCCGTCCGCGATTGCGGCGATGGCCGAGGTTGGCATCGACATCACTGCCGAGTTCCCCAAGCCGTGGACCGACGAGGTCGTCCGTGCCGCCGACGTCGTCATTTCGATGGGCTGCGGTGATACGTGTCCGGTGTTCCCGGGCAAGCGCTACGAAGACTGGGACCTCCCCGACCCCGCCCATCAGGACGTCGCTGCCGTCCGGCCGATTCGAGACGAAATTCGTCAGCGGGTCGAGACGCTGCTCACGTCGCTCGACCTCGACGCC
>JANOJI010000495.1:0-4201 GCA_031408175.1 Ilumatobacteraceae bacterium | reverse complement strand
CTCGGTGTTCATCGACGTACCCGGTCCAAAGGGCGGGATCGCGGTGGTGGGCGACTCGGTCATGCTCGGCTCGGCCTACGGACCACCGTTCGAACCTGGTTGGGGTCCGTCGCTGGCCCACCTGCTCGCCGAGCGCGGTTGGGGCCCGGTGCGGATGGCGGCGGGTGTGGGTTTCCAGGCAGGCAGCAAAGTTCCTGCCCACCAATCGGGAGCCAACATGTCGCTCTGGCTCGCCAACCAGCGCGCGACCGGGTTCGATCCGCCGGTCATTGTCGTCAGCATCGGGCCGAACGACATCATCGCCTGCGACGGCAGTGTCGACTGCGCTGCGGATGACATTCGTGGATTCATGGACGTTGCCGGCGCGGATCACGAGGTCTGGTGGGCGCTGCAGACTGCGGCGATCGCGAGCAATCAGGACGCGTGGAACCAGGCCCTGCAGATCGTCGCCGCAGAACGGCCGAACCTCACGCTGTGGGATTGGCCGACGATCCGGGTTGCCGCCGGCATCGGCATCTCCGCCGACAACACCCACCTGCCGGGGGCAAATCAGTACCAGCAACGCAGCACCCTGATCGCCGACGACGTCACGACCCGGATGGCCGGGTCCAGGCAGATCGGTGCAGAGGTCGCTGCGCCGCCCGGTGGCGCGTCGTACGAGTACGACCCTGTGGATCCGGTGCGAGTGGTCGATACCCGCGACACCGGCCAACGTCTTTCCGCTGGTGGCACGTTGATCGTCGATCTATCGACATACGTCGGTGTCGATGCGGCCGCCGCGGCCATCAATGTCACTGCCGCCGCCCCCGGTGCGGCCGGCTTCCTCACCGTGTGGCCGTGCGGCACCGAGCAACCATTGGCGTCGAGTGTCAACTTCCTGGCCGGCCAGGCGCGAGGCGCCCAGGCCACCACACTGCTGGGCGGGCCCGGGAAACGCGTGTGCATCTTCAGCAATGCAGCGTCCGACGTCGTCGTCGACCTGCAGGGAGTGTTCGTGCCGACGGGCGGGCTGCGATTCGCTCCCATCGTTCCCCTGCGCAAACTCGATACACGCCAAACCGTCAGAGCGTCGACGAATGTGATCGAGGCGCCCGCCGGTGCCGAGGCTGTCTCGGCAACACTCACGGTGACGGGTGGCGGCGACGCCGGCTTCCTGACGGCGTTTCCGTGTTCCGGCACGATTCCCGTGGCGTCGAACGTGAATTGGCAGCGCGGCGAGACCGTCGCCGGCGCGGTGTTCGTGCCCGTCGCCGCCAACGGCACCTTCTGCGTGTTCACCAACTCGCCGGTCGATGTGATCGTCGACATCACCGGAGTGTTCAACGCGACCAACAGCCTGCGGTTCACGCCGGTGTCGCCGACCCGAATGGTCGACACCAGGGTGGGAACGGGCGGGTGGCGCGGGCCCCAAGGTGTCGGTCAGACCATCGAGATCGGCGCAGCACCTGACACCGCGGAGGCAGTCACCGGCACCATCACGATCATCAACCCCGGCGTCGCCGGATACCTCACCGGCACGACCTGCGGTCAGCCTGTCGGCGCCACGTCGTCGGTGAACGGCGCTCGGGCGACGGTGATGGCCAACTCACTGACGGTCGGGTTGTCGCCCGGCGGGAACCTGTGCATCAACTCACTGGTCAGCGCCCACACCCTGTTCGACACCACCGGCTGGTGGATGCCCTGACGGCGCTGATCATCCTCAGACGTCGCGCACGTTACCCAGCGGTAAGCCTGCTTGACTAAGGGTCATGATCTTCGACGGCTTCGTCAACCAGCTACCCGACTCTGACCCCGGCGAGACCCAGGAATGGCTCGACTCGCTCGACGCGGTGGTCGATGTGCACGGCAAGACCAGGGCCCGCTTCCTGCTCTCCAAACTGCTCGACCGCGCCCGCGCCACCCAGGTCAGCTTTCCCGCCACGGTCAGCACGCCCTACGTCAACACCATCCCGCGTGAGCAGGAGCCGTGGTTCCCCGGCGACGAGTACATCGAGCGTCGCATCCGGGCGTTCGTGCGGTGGAACGCGGCGGCAATGGTCGTCAGGGCCAACAAGCATGCCGATGGGATTGGCGGGCACCTATCGACATTTGCCAGCTCGGCCAGCCTCTACGAGATCGGTTTCAACCACTTCTTCCACGGCAAGGACGACGGCAATCCGGGAGACCACGTCTACTTCCAGGGTCACGCGACCCCCGGTGTGTACGCGCGGGCGTTCATGGAGGGCCGCTTCACCGAGGACGACCTCGACCACTTCCGTCGCGAGATCGGCCGCGACGGCCGTGGCTTGTCGAGCTACCCGCACCCGCGACTGATGCCCGACTTCTGGGAGTACCCCACCGTCAGCATGGGCCTCGGCCCACTCGCCGCGCTGTATCAGGCCCGATTCAATCGGTACCTGCAGAACCGTGAGATCGACGACACAAGCCAGAGCCGGATCTGGGCCTTCCTCGGCGACGGCGAGTGCGACGAGCCGGAGTCCCTCGGCGCCCTCTCGCTGGCCAGTCGCGAGAAGCTCGACAACCTGGTGTTCGTCGTCAACTGCAACCTGCAACGGCTCGATGGTCCGGTCCGCGGCAATGGCAAGGTGATCCAGGAGCTCGAGGCAGTCTTCCGCGGAAATGGTTGGAACGTGATCAAGGTCATCCTCGGATCGAAGTGGGATGAGCTGCTGGCCAAGGACAACGACGGCGTGTTGTTGAACCAGCTCAACAACACCGTCGACGGGCAGTTCCAGCGCTACACCGTCGAGAACGGCGCGTACATTCGCGACGACTTCTTCGGCCCCGATCCGCGCTTGCGGCAGCTGGTCGCCCACCTCAGCGACGAAGACCTCATGCACCTGCCACGCGGTGGTCACGACTACCGCAAGCTGTACGCCGCGTACAAGGCAGCCACGGAGAACCTGGGCACCGGCGCGCCGACGGCCATCTTGTGCAAGACGGTGAAGGGTTGGACGCTCGGCCCCGACATCGAGGGCCGCAACGCCACACACCAGATCAAGAAGATGACCAAGGATCAGTTGCTGGCGCTGCGCGACCGGTTGTACATGCACGACGAGATTCCCGACTCGGCATTCGATGGCGACCTGCCGCCCTACTTCCGCCCGGCGGAGGACTCGATCGAGTACCAGTACATGATGGAGCGACGCAAAGCCCTACGTGGATCGATCCCGAAGCGCACCACCCGGGCGCGCCGGCCGATGCAGCTGCCCGACGACAGCGCCTTCGCCGAGCTGCTGACCGGCTCGGGCACGCAGGCCGTCAGTACCACGATGGGCTTCACCCGACTGCTACGTGGCTTGGCGCGCGACGAGAAGTTCGGCCAACGCGTCGTGCCGATCATTCCCGACGAGGCGCGCACGTTCGGTATGGATTCGCTGTTCCGCGAGCTGAAGATCTACGCATCGCAGGGCCAGCTGTACGAGCCTGTCGATCACGAGATGCTGTTGAGCTACGCCGAGGCAGCCAACGGCCAGATTCTCGAAGAAGGGATCACCGAGGCCGGCTCGACGGCCAGCTTCATCGCGGCCGGCACCGCCTACGCCACCCGCGGCGTGCCGATGGTGCCGTTCTACACGTTCTATTCGATGTTCGGATTCCAACGCGTCGGCGACCTGATCTGGCAAGCGGCCGATGCCCGAACCCGAGGGTTCATGCTCGGCGCCACGGCCGGGCGCACGACGTTGATGGGCGAGGGCTTGCAGCATCAAGACGGTCACTCGCTGGTGCATGCCTCGACGGTGCCGCCCTGCCAGGCGTACGACCCGGCGTTCGCCTACGAGGTTGCGTCGATCGTGCAGGAGGGCCTGCAACGTATGTACGGCGACGGCAGCAAGGACCCCGACGTCTTCTATTACATCACGCTGTACAACGAGAACTATCCGATGCCGGCGCTGCCAGAAGGCGACCCGGCCGAGATCCGCGCCGCGATCATGCGCGGTTTGTACAAGTGGGCGCCGGCACCGGAAGGGCCGTCGCGTCGCGCCACCTTGCTGTTCTCGGGTTCCGCGCAAGGCGCGGCCCGCGAGGCTGCAGTCGAACTGGCTGATCACTTCGATGTGGGCGTCGAGCTGTGGTCGGCAACGTCGTACAAGCGGTTGCGCGAGAACGCGCTCGAGATCGAGCGGTGGAATCGTCTGCATCCCAGCCACGAGCCGCGTACGGCCGATGTTGCTCGGTTGCTCGCCGATGCGCCCGGCCC
>JANOJI010000441.1:0-1711 GCA_031408175.1 Ilumatobacteraceae bacterium | reverse complement strand
CATGCGACGCACACCATGGTCGAGAGCCGCTTCGGCAACGTGCCTGGTTCCGTTGGCGTTGACCTCGAGGAACTGCCGAGCGGTCGTCGGATGGATGATCCCTGCAGTGTGGATCAGATCGACGTCGTGACCGACACCGTGCAGAAGGCGGGCGGCCGTGTCGGGCCTGCCGATGTCGCCGATCACGACCTCGACGTCGCCGAGAGCGTCGAGGTCGTGGGCCTCTGCGGTGGTGTGGGCGAGCAATCGCAGGCGGCGACGTGATGGATCGGCCAGCAGACGGTGCACGAGGGCACGACCCAACCAACCCGATGCGCCGGTGATCACGGTGACACGCGGCGCCGCGAACCGATCAACCACCGGGGCGCTCCGTTGCCGCAAACCGGCGGGCGTTGCGAATCGCCAGGGCCATGACCGTGCCCTGTGGATTGACTCCCGGCGCGGTCGGAAGTAACGAGGCATCGTTCACCCGTACGTTGGCCGTTCCATGCACCCGTCCGAAGGAATTGGCGCCGCACTTGGTCGTGGCTTCTCCCATCGGCACGGTTGAACACAGATGCACGGTCATCACACTCGCTCGAGTGGCAGAGAAGTTCGACTGCAGTGTTGCCAGGTCGCTGCGCTTGCGAACCAGTGGCGCTTTGCGGAACGACGGGTAGACCTCGTCGGCGCCTGCTTCGAGCATCAGCAACGCCAACCTGGCGAGCCCGCTGCCCAACAGGGCGCGATCGCGAGGTGTCAATGCGTAGGTGACGATCGGATCCCGAAGTCCGCGCACGGCTCTCACTCTGCCGCGTCCCTCGCTGGTGATCGCGGCGTAGTACACGCTGATTCGGCGCCAGTCCGTGATCGCTCTCGAGAAAGTGCGCCACTGGTCGGTCAGCGCCAGCGCGACAAGCCCGGGTTGACTTGCCGAGCCACCGAACGACAGGTCGGGAGCGAATTCCTTGACCTGATACACCGGCACCTCGTCGGGCACATTGAGCTCGTCGGCGAAGCGGGCGGCAAGCTTCACCGTCGGATGCACCGCCAAGGACCGGCCGATGTGGCCGCTGATGCACGAACGCTGCAGAAGCGCCGGCGACTGGATTGCTCCGCCGCATACGAAAACATGGCTGAAGCGAATGGTGCCACGACGCCCATCCGAGAGTGTCGTGGTGGCGCCCTGGGCGCTCTCACGGGACATCTCCAACGAGTCGACGCGGCAGCCGGTGACGAGTCGCGCCCCGGCAGCGACAGCGCGTGGCAGATACGTGCGGGTCATGCTCTGCCGCTGCCCACTGCCGGAATCATTGGTCGCGTACTTCATCCAGCGCGGGATCTCGCTGTTCTGCCAGCCGAGACCTTCCGCGCCGCGCCGCAGCACATCGCTCGGTGCGCTCGGTGCGCCTGGCAGCGTCGTCACACTGATGTCTCGCTCGACCTCCGTTGCGATGGCTGACACCTCGTCGATGTCGAGCTCGGCAATGTCGAAATCGGTCGCCCATCGCTGCAACACGTCGCTCGGTGGCCGGCGATACAGCCCGCTGTTGATCTCGGTGCCGCCACCCGCACAGCAACCTTCGGAATAGGCGATCGACGGCAGTCCGAGAGCAACGGTGACACCTCCTGAGCGGTATTGGCGATCCATCTGTTCGAGCGAGAACGGCACGATCGAACCCTCCTCGATCCACTCACCCTCCTCGACGATCAACACATCGAACCCTGCCTC
>JANOJI010000439.1:0-2001 GCA_031408175.1 Ilumatobacteraceae bacterium | reverse complement strand
GGGCGGCAGGATTCGCCGACGCCGAGCATCACCAACTCTCCGGCGGCATTACCCAACTCCTCCTCGGCACGCGGAGGTAGCGGTCGTGCGCGCCGTCAGTCGACCGCTCGATCGCGAGGTCGACCTCAACGACATCGCCCGAGGTGACGGCTATCTGTTCGTCCGCGACGGCGTCGGATTGGCTGGACGGGGGGTCGCCGCGCGCGTACCTATCGACGACGTTGCCAGCGTGCTGGCAGCGATCGACCACGACGACCAGGCAGGCGGAGTGAGGCCACTGGCGGTGGGCGTCGTGCCGTTCAAACCCGGGGCACCGTGCGAACTCATCATCCCGGCAATGACAGTGGTCAAGGCGGCCGACGGTCGCCGTTGGGTCACCACTATCGACGATGCCACCGCCGACCTCGACACGCCGGCGCGACCGGAGCCTCGGGCGCAGAGCTTCACGACCGAGCCACTCACATCGGTGAAGGACTACCTCCTCGCGGTCACCGCGGCACGAGACGCCGTGCGCGATGGTCGGCTGACCAAAGCGGTCATCGCGCGCGAGATCCGCGTCAGCAGCGACGAGCCGATCGACATCCACGCCGTGTTGGTGCGGCTGCGCATGTCCTTCGGATCGAGCTACCGCTATTCGATCGATGGCTTCGTCGGCGCCATGCCCGAGCTGTTGGTGTCGGTGCAGGGCAACACCGTGCAGGCTCACCCGTTCGCCGGCACGACGCCGCGCACCGGCGATCCCGACACCGACCGAAAGGCTGCGGCCGAACTGCTGGCCAGCACCAAGAACCAGACCGAGCACCGCGTCGTGATCGACATGATTCACGACACGCTGCTGCCGTGGTGCAGCTATCTCGACTGGGAACCCGAACCTTCGATCGTGGCCGTCGCCAACGTGCAACACCTCGGCACCCGTATGGAAGGTCAACTCTCCGATCCGCGGCCCAACGTGCTCGAACTCGTCCGCGCCCTGGCGCCGACGCCTGCTGTCGGTGGCTTCCCACGAGCCGAGGCGCTGGCCTTGATCGAGGAGGTCGAAGGATTCGAACGAGGCCGCTACGCCGGGTCGGTCGGCTGGGTCGACTCCGCCGGAGATGGGACGTGGGCCGTTGCCTTGCGGTGCGCCGAGTTCGCTGCCGACCGTCGCAGCGCACGACTCGTGGCCGGCGGCGGCATCGTCGCCGACAGTGAACCGTTGGCGGAGTTGGCCGAGACGCAAGCCAAGTTTCAGGCAATGCTCTCGGCCATCGTCCGCCCGTAGCGATCAGTCCAGGGCTGCGATGACCGCCGCGTTGAGCGCGGCGTGCACGTCGACGTTCTCCTTGCGATTCGACGCGACGCGAACGACGCACGTATCGGGCTCATCGAAGCCAGCCGCGAGCACGTCGACTGTCTCGGCGACATAGGCGCGAAGGCCCAGAGCACGGGCGACCTCCACGACGTCGGTACCATGCGGCGTTCCGAACAACTGCTCGAACTGATCCGCCGGCAACGACGTTGCCTGAGGTAGGAACGAGAAGATCGCACCGCCGTCGTTGTCGGTGACCACAATCGTCAGATCGAGGTCACGCGATTGCAAGGCGGTGAGAGACGACAGATCGTGGCAGAAGGCCACGTCGCCGAGCAGCACCGCCGTTGGTTCGCCACTGCCGATTGCGACACCGATCGCCGTGGCAATAACACCGTCGATGCCGTTGGCCCCCCGATTGGAGTGCACCGTGACATCGCTTCGAGGAGTGCCGAACCACTCGACATCACGCACCGGCATCGATGAGGCGACGACGAGGTGCCCTCCTGTCGGAACACTCGCAGTGATCGCCCGCGCCGTTCCCGGCTCCGACAAGCTCTGCTCGGCGCTCAGCGCTGCGTCGAGGGCGACTCGGGCGACACGATCGGCGTGCAACCATCCGTCCATCCAGGTGCGGTCCCGGTCGCCCGTCACGCTGGTCGCGAGCGCCTCGCACAACGGACCGATCGGCGCGTGCACCTGCCGTGCACCGA
>JANOJI010000286.1:0-5935 GCA_031408175.1 Ilumatobacteraceae bacterium | reverse complement strand
GCGACAAGCCTCCCGTTGCGAAGCGAGTGTGGTCCGTCAAGGACGCGTGAGCCAACTCGCCTTCGGCGAATCGTCGCACCGTGAGTCCGATCGCGCGACCGGCGCGACACCGGACTCACACCGGCTCGGGTCGCGTTCTGCTGTGAGTCCGATCTTGCGGCTGGCTCGAGACCGGACTCACACCGGAATGTGATCAGACGGTCGCGGCGGCAAAGCGGCGGGAGACGTCGGCCCAGTTGATGATGTTCCAGATGGCCTCGACGTACTCGGGCTTGCGGTTCTGGTACTGCAGGTAATAAGCGTGTTCCCACGCGTCGATTGCCAGTAGAGGTACAGCGCCCAACGTGGTGTTCTCGTGGTGGTCCTCGAGTTGTTCGATGATCAGCCGTCGGCCGATGGGCTCCCACGAGAAGATGCCCCATCCCGAGCCCTGCACAAGATTGGTTGCATTGCTGAAGTGGGCTTGGAAGGCGTCGAACGAGCCGAAGGAATCGTCGATCGCTGCTGCCAACTCTCCGACGGGCTTGCCGCCGCCGTCGGGCGAGAGGTTGGCCCAGTACATGGTGTGCAGCACATGACCGCCGAGGTTGAAGGCCAAAGACTTCTCGAGGCCGACGATCGTGTCGTAGTTGCCGGCGGCGCGAGCTTCGGCCAACTTCTCGAGGGCGGTGTTGGCGCCTTTCACGTAGGCAGCGTGATGCTTGGAGTGGTGGAGTTCGACGATCTGCCCGCTGAGGTGCGGTTCCAACGCACCCGGGTCGTAGGCGAGATCAGGAAGGATGTAGTCGCTCATGGTCGGTACGGTACCCAATGGCCACGGCGGCTAACCCCACACTCTCACGGAGTGTTTGCGTGCACCCCGGGTGCGCCGGAGACACTCCGATGGGCCGCAAACACTCGGCTCACTTTGCCTGCCGAACTCACCGTGCGGTCAAGGTGACACTGGTCCCGTGGAGATACTCGTCGATCGCGCCGGCGATTCGCTTGCCGTCGCCCATCGCCAGGATCACCGTCGCCGAGCCGCGCACGATATCTCCGCCGGCAAAGACTCCCGGCAGATTGGTCATGCCGTGCTCATTGGCTCCGAGATAGCCACGGTCCGTCAGGACGAGGTCCGGGGACGACGACGTCAGCAGAGGGTTGGCGCGGGTGCCGACGGCGACAACCACGGTGTCGCAGGGAATGACCCGCTCCGATCCTTCGATGGGCACCGGCGTCCGACGGCCCGACGCGTCCGGCTGACCGAGTTCGGTGTCGACGCAGCGCAGGCCCGTCACCCAGCGGTTGCTGTCGCCCTCGATCGCGATGGGGCTGACCTGGAACTCGAACGACACGCCCTCCTGCTCGGCGTGATCGATCTCCTCGACACGCGCCGGCATCTCCGGGCGGTTGCGCCGGTAGACGATCGTCGCATGTCCAGCGCCGAGCCGGCGCGCCGTGCGCACGGCATCAACGGCCACGTTGCCTCCACCGATCACGACCACACGGTCGCCGTGGAGGACCGGCGTATCAGCGTCGGGGAACGCGTACGCCTGCATCAGGTTCACGCGGGTCAGGTACTCGTTCGCCGTGTAGACACCCTTCAACCCTTCACCCGGAACTCCAAGGAACATCGGCAAGCCCGCACCGACCGAGATGAACACGGCGTCGAAGCGCTCGCGCAGCTCGTCGAGCGTGTAGGTACGCCCGATCACCACGTTGCACTCGATGTGCACGCCGAGTGCTTCGAGGCGATGCACCTCGTGTTCCACGATCTCGTTGGGCAACCGGAACTCCGGGATGCCGTACGACAACACGCCACCGGGAACGTGCAGGGCCTCATAGATCGTCACGTCGTGACCGCGACGCGCCAGCTCGCCAGCAGCAGTCAGTCCACCTGGTCCGGCGCCGATGATGGCCACGCTCTTGCCCGACCGATCGACCGTGAGGGGCTCCTCGTGCACATGGCCTCGCGCCCAGTCGGCGACGAATCGCTCGAGGTGCCCGATGGCCACCGGTGCTCCCTTGCGCCCCCTGACGCACTCCGCCTCGCACTGGTGCTCTTGCGGACACACTCGACCAGTCACGGCCGGCAGGGCGTTGTCGCCGAAGAGGACACGAGCCGCTTCGGCAAGGTTGCCTTCCTCGATTCGCCTGACGAACGTAGGGATGTCGACCATCACGGGGCACCCTTCGACGCATGTCGCGCGCTTGCATGCCAGGCAACGCTGGGCCTCGAGCATGGCGAGGTGTTCGGTGAATCCGAGATTGACTTCGTCGAAGGATCCCGATCGCTCGTCTGGGTCACGCGTTGGCATTTCCTGACGGCCGATGGTCAGTCGCTCGCGCTTCGAGAGCGGCTCGCCGCTGAGGCCGCCACTCATCCCTGTCCTCGACAGACGTGGGTGGAGGCCTCACGCTCCGATGCCATGTATGTGCTGAGCCGGTCGGCAAGTTCGTCGAAGTCGACACCGTGTCCGTCGAACTCAGGTCCATCGACGCATGCGAATCGCATCGCCCCGTCGACAGTCACGCGGCACCCGCCGCACATACCAGTACCGTCGACCATGATCGGGTTGAGCGACACGATGGTGCGAACATCGAGCGGTTGCGTCACGGCTGCGACGGCACGCATCATCGGCACCGGTCCGGCGGCGTAGACAACATCCACCGCCCGCTGCGCGAGAACATCAATGAGCGCTTCGGTGACGAGTCCCGCTCGTCCCGCACTGCCGTCGTCGGTGCACACGACCAACTCGGCGAAGGAAGCGAACTGCTCCTCGAACAACACGTGGTCACTGGTGCGTGCGCCAAGCACCGCAATGACCTCGGCGCCGAGTTCGGCAAGCCGGCGAGCAATTGGAAACATCACAGCCGCGCCGACCCCACCGGCCACGCAGACAGCGATTCCCTCGGTGACAAGATCGCTCGGCCGACCGAGCGGACCGACGATGTCGTGGATCATGTCACCTGGAGCAAGCGCGACGAGATCGGACGTGCTCTTCCCGACGGCTTGGATGACCAGGTCGATCGATCCGTGTTCCGAGTCGCTGTCGGCGATCGTCAACGGAACGCGCTCCGCGCCCGGCCCGAGTCGGACGATCACGAACTGACCCGGCTCCCGATTGCGAGCGACACGGGGGGCGAGCACGACGAGGCGGTGCACGTCGGCTGAGAGCTTGGTGTTGGAAATGACCTCATGCCCCGGAGTGTTGGCCGCCGTTGCGGTGTGGTCATCGGTCATCGGGCGCGCTCCCATGTCGGTGTTCGTGTTGATGGTAACGACGCGTGATCGCTGCTGTATCGGGCCTTCCGACCCCAATCTTCGAGCACTTCGGTATCAACGAGCAGTTGGCCGACAGCGCATGGACCTTTGGCACTGTTGGCCCTATGGTCTGAGCGACAAAATGAGCGTCGCCGACGAAAGGATCTCCGATGGCCCAACCGATCAATGTGATCGACCTCCTGGAACGCGACCACCGGCTGATCGACTCGCTGGCCGAACAGCTGGAAGCTTCCGACGATCCGGCCGAGATCAGTCGCCTGTACCTCAGAATCGCCGACGAGTTGGCTGCGCACGAGGCGGCCGAACAGGAAGTGGTGTTCCCGGCCTTTCAGGCCTCCTTGGAGGCTGACAGCGACACCACCCTCGCCCACCGCATGGGCGAGCACGAGGAGCTCAACGACCTCCTCGCCGAGATGCGCAGCCTTGCCCCCAAAGGGTTCGGGTTCACCAAGCGGGGCAGCGCGTTGCTGCTCGACGTCAAGGCCCATTTCTTGGTCGAGGAGGAGACGGTGTTCGCGCGCATGCGGGCCGCTCTGAGCACCGAGGACCTGACCGAACTGGGAGAACGAGCACTGGCGGTCAAGCAGCAATCAGCATCGGGACTCAGCCACCCCGGCTAATCGAGGCGGCGAAGAATCCGGATCGCAGCGTTGCGACCGCTGGCACCCCAGACTCCAGCGCCGGGGAACGTCGCCGCGCCCGTGAGATACAACCCTTTGATCGGGGTTTCGTACCGGGTCAGTTCGGGATGCTTGTTGCGCAGCGCCGCCAAGGGTCCGCCGGCAAAGCTGGTGGCGTGGCCGTGGGGAAGGTGGAACTCGCGCTCGTAGCGATCGGGGGTCATCGCCCGCCAGTCGACCAACGAGTCGACGAACCCAGGTGCCAACACGGTCGCCACCTGGTCGAGCCACCGGCGAGGCTCGATGCTGTCGGTCCACCCTCCGGCAATCGCGTACGGCGTGTACAGCACTTCGAGGCTGAACACGTGCCGCCCGTCGGGGGCCAGTGTCGCATCGAGCGCCGATGGCGAGTTGACGAACATCGCCGGCTGTTTCAGCACCTGACCACGTGCCATCATCGAGTAGCCGCGATGGATCTCGGCGAGCGAGGGTGCGATGACGGTGGTCGCGCCCAGCGGCTGGCCGGTGAGGAGCGTCGGCGCCCGATCGACGATGGCATCGATCTTCGACTCGTAGCCGTCGTCGTGCGGAATGGCCCTCCACCGGTCGACCAGCGGTTTGGCCTGAGTCGGAGGGTTCTTCAGCCAGGCCAGGCCAGGAACGTGTCGTGGGGATTGCACGCCGACACGACGATGCGTGCCGTCACCTCGGTGCCGTCGGTGCAGACCATGCCTCGTATCGCCTCGCCCTCACAGGTGAGGTGGGCGACTTTCGTGTTGAGCAACAGCGTGCCGCCTGCGGCCTCGAAGGCCCGCCGAAGGCTCTCGGGCACCATGCCGCTGCCACCAACCGGCCGACCTACCCGACCGACGTGGCGGATGGCGTACGTCAACGCGCCGAGTCCGGTTCCCTGTAGTTCCGGCGACACGCCCCACACCATCGGGCCGGTCACCATGGCCGCGCCCCGCATCGCCTCGGCGCTGAAGTAACTGCGGACCACATCGGCAGCGCTGCGCCGGCTCCAACGCAGCAACGTGGCCGCGCCACGACCGCGGCGCGCGACAACTTTCATGCCGATCGTTGCCAGTGAAGGAGGGTCGTTGGCATTGTCGAGCACCATCCGCACCGCTGGCATCGCCGCCTTCACATAACGCCGATAGCCGTCGACCTCGGCGGGATACGTGCGAGCGAGCGAGTCGATGGTGTGCTCGACATCGTGGTAGATCGTCCATGGCGGACCACCCTCCCAGCTCATGTTGTGCTGAGCTGGATCGATGTCGATGTAGCGAAGACCGTGGTCCGCCAACCCGAGCTCCTCCATCACCGGGGTCGTGCGAAACGTGATGTGGTCGCAGTTGCAGATGTTCACCGTGCCGCCGGCGAACACCTCGCTCGATGCGGTGCCACCGACAGACGAACGCGCCTCGACCAGCACCGTTCGCAATCCGGCCTGTGCCAGATAGGCAGCGCACACCAAGCCGTTGTGACCGGCGCCGATCACCATGGCGTCGTAGTCGGGTGCGGTCACCAGGTCATTCTGACCGATCGATGCCGCGGGTAGCGTGCCCTTGTGACATCGAGCGATCGCTACTTTCCCAACCTCACCGGCCCGCAGGTCGGCGAGCGGCTGACCGATCGCAGCATCATCGTCCAACCCCTCGGTGCCATCGAGCAGCACGGTCCACACCTGCCACTCAGCACCGACTCGGTCGTGGCGACGGCGGTTGCCGACGCCGCAGTCGCCGCGGTTGGCGACGAGCTCGACGTGTGGCTACTGCCGACCCTGCACTACACCAAGTCGAATGAGCATGCGTGGTCGCCAGGCACGGTGTGGCTGTCGGCGACGACCTTGCTGGCGGTGCTCGACGACATCGGCCGCTGTGTTGCCACCACCCCGGCCAAGCGACTGGTGTTCCTCAACGGTCATGGCGGCAACAGCTCGCTGCTCAGTGTCGCCAACCGCGAGCTGCGGCTGAAGCACGGATTGATGACGTTCCTGGCCCACCCGGGAATGCCCGTGGATCAGGGCGGCACGTCGCCGGCAAGCGAG
>JANOJI010000390.1:0-3659 GCA_031408175.1 Ilumatobacteraceae bacterium | reverse complement strand
AGGGGCCCGATGGCAAACATCGCTGCGCCGATGTTGCCGAACTTGAAGTAACTCCATTCTCTGAACTGGGCAGTTCCTGCGGCATATTGACGTTTGGTCGCGGTGACACCGTCGAACCACCAGAACCCTGCGACTCGAAATACGACGACCACGGCCATGCCGGCGACGGTGGCGAAGAGAAATGTGATCGACGCGCCGCGCCTTTGTTGGACGACCGCAGCGATCACGACGACCGCAGGAATGATCAGGAACATCGCACCGAGATACGTGAGGAAGAGCAATGAACCGAGCAGCAATCCGGCGCCGACTCCGAACCACACGCTCTGACGGCGAGGCCTCGTCACTCCCTCGGCGACCGCAGCAACACCCAGCGCAGAAACAGCAGTGAAGAACGCATCCGCTGACGTCACCATCCAGATCGCGTAGGGCGCGATGACCAACAACGGCGCGCAGCGGCGCATCCACTCCTCGCCGACGATCGCCCGAACTGCCACCAGCACTGCGGCGGCTACCACCCCCGAGGAAACCACCGACAACAGCACCACCGGCCAGACTCCACCGAGTCCGACGACATGGAGAAGTTTGAGTACCAGTACATAGCCAGGGGGATGCCCACGCACATGCACCGAGTATTCGTGGATACGTGCAACAAAGGTCCGAACGAATTCGCCGGAAGGTGGCTTCGTCGACAGTGTGGCGAGGTATTCGCTCGTGTGTTCGGCTCCATAGCGCAGCCCGTCGAGCCCATCGGTGACTGCCAGCAGCCCGGCGAACGATGCCGAAGCGATTGCTGTGGCGGCTATCACCCACCGCTGACGGACGCGCCACCACCAGCCGCTCCAGCAACCGATACAAACTCCGGCAGCGACTGCCGCTGCACCGATCAGACCCCAGCCGAAACGCCAATCCCAGCCATCCTTGGCGTTGCGACCAACCAGTGGGGCCGCACCCAGGAACACACTGACGTCGGCGCGTTGTTGACTTCGACCATTGATGACGCTCCACCACACAACCCACGCCGCAGCGGCGAACAACCCAACAAGAAGCAGACGTTGCAGCCAGCGGCTCATTCCGTTGCAGAGGAGCCGGCAGTCGCTGCTCGGCGAGCGAACAGGGCAGCCGCCAATGCAAGACCACCCCAGAACGCAACGTTCGAACCAGTCGACACCTTCTGGATCACGCCGTCGTCGCGCACGTAATCGAACGTCTGCTGCAAGAACACCACGAGCGCCAACGCTCCCAGTGCGACCGCGCCAGCCAACGCGACGATCGCCCTGCGGCTGCCGACGATCAGCAGCACTCCGCAGGCGATCGTGAGCAGCGCCCACAGCGGATTGAACCACAACAGCTTGAGCTCCCAGCGCCGAACCAACTTGCCGTCAGCGGAGAAGCCGGCGTCGCTACCTAGCAGCGCAGCTGACTTTCCGGCAAAATCGATCGAGCGGGCAACGAACAGCCCGAGCACGCCGACCGAAGCAGTCACTGCTCCTACAACCAGCAGCGCACGCGACGACCTTTGTGGCTCGCCGCCCAACACTCCGTCGACCCCGATGTGATCTCCGGCCGCGGTCGCCCACAGAAGGAGATGCAAGCCGATCATCAACAAGTACGACCACGACCACTCATCGGAGTTCGGGTAATAGATCACCGAGAGCATGATCGGCACAGTCATCGCCGCGCCGGCGAGAGCTACCAATCGGGTTCGATAGCCGATCAGCAACAACGCCGCCAGCACGATCTCGCTGACCAAGGTGAGCCAACCGAACAGGTGGAAGTTGGGCACGACGATCTCGCGCAGCAGCCAACGGAACGGTGCAAATGGCGCATTGACCGCGCCCGACTTCGTGTACTTGTACAAGCCGCCACCATTGTTCTCGCCAAAATCGCCCGGCACCTTCCAATGCACATTGGCCAACCACAGCAGCCCGGCAAGAATACGAACCCCACCAATGGTTCCATTGCGTGCCCGGCCACCGATCTGCACCTGATCCAACATTGGCGCCAGCTTCGCAGACCGTTGCTCGACAGCCGCGCAGTTTCGCGAAAGTTTCGTGTTGCGCATCTTCGGCGATCAGCGTCGATGCCTACGATTGTTGACATGCCGGCCTCGATTACGTTGGCGGTCACGGACCGAATCATCGAGCATCTCCGATCCATCTCTGCGACGTCCGTGCTCTCGGTCGGTCCGCCGCCCGGCTGGCTGTCGTACGCATTCGGCGGGCGAGCCAACATCCACACGTTGACCGACCGGGCCCTCGCCACGACAGCGCAGCTCGCCCAACGATACGACGTGGTCGTGCTGACGACGACCGAGTGTTCTAGCGATAGAGGTTCGGACCGAGCGCTGCTGCACATTGCCGTCCTACATCTCGAGCGAGAGGGTCACCTCACCCTTATTCGCCCGACTGACAGTCGGTTGGCTCTTGCTGCAGGCCAAGAGATCGACCTCATTCACATCGACGAAGTCAACGGCGGCCAGACGACCACCACGTTGCTGCGGCGCGGACCACGCTTTACCGTCCACGACTTGGTGTACGACGCCCGCACTTTGATCGATCGGGTGGCGCCCATTGAGCTCCATGCTCAACTGCAGGCAGACGACCCACCTGTCGTGCTCGACACCAGAACCGACACTGATCGATCACGATTCGGCGTCATCACCGGGTCGATCCACGTACCAAGAACAGTCGTCGAATGGCATCTCGACCCGTCGAACGGGTACCTTCATCCGGCCTTCGTGTCGTTCGATCAGCCGATCGTTGTCACCTGCAACGGGGGTTACAGCTCCTCGCTTTCTGCTGCCAATCTCAGCCGCCTTGGTTTTCGACGTGTCGCCGATCTGATCGGTGGCATGCATGCCTGGCTCGCCGCCGGACTGCCGGTGAGCGACCCGGATCACTCACACCTCGATCTGTAAGCCCGGCATCATGCCGGACCAGATATCGCCTCGAAGTCGCGCTCGATCGCATTGACTATCAAACTCTGTACACGCGACACGTTGGACGTCATCATCGTGAACACCTCGTCCATCGTCACCGGAGCGTGCCCATCGACGCCGGCGTCGTAGTCGGTGACCAAAGCAACAGACGCGTATCGGATACCGAGTTCAGCGGCCAACACAGCTTCGGGATAACCCGTCATATTGACGACGTGCCAACCGTTTGCGCGAAACCACGCGCTCTCGGCACGCGTCGAAAACCGAGGACCATTGATGACCACCATGGTTCCACCGTCGAGCATGTCAGCGCCCATGCGACGCCCGGCCGCAAGCACAGCGCGACGAAGCGCTGCATCGAACGGCTCACCAAAAGTCTGGTGATGCACCGGGCCCTGCGAACCCATTTCATGATGTGGCCCGCCCACATCGTGGAAAGTGTCGGGCCGACCCCACGTACGGTCCACAAGCTGATCGACGACGACGAGTTGTCCAGGATGAATGTTGGGCTGCAGCGAACCAACCGAACAAGGCGCGATGATCGAGCGCACACCCATCGAATGCATGGCCCAAACATTCGCCCGGTACGGCACCCGGTGCGCCGCGTACCCGTGTTGACGACCATGGCGAGCAATGAACGCGACGTTGTGTCCTGCGACCATTCCGACCGACACAGGTGACGACGTCGGCCCGAACGGAGTGTCAACGCCTACGTCCTCTGCCA
>JANOJI010000383.1:0-19567 GCA_031408175.1 Ilumatobacteraceae bacterium | reverse complement strand
AGGGTCTGGGTGCCGGAGTTGGTCCAGGTCGAGCAGAACGTCGTGGCATTCATCGTCTCGGAGTACGTCAAGGTGCCGGTGTCGCCGGCGTCTACCGTGCCGGCGACGCCCGGTCCGTCGGCGATGACGACACCGGTCACGGTCGGCACAGTCGTGTCGATGGTGACCACGACGCTGCCGCTCGAGACCGAGATGTTGCCAGCGGTGTCGGTCGCGGTGGCGGTGATTGTGTGCGCCCCGGTGCCAAGCGTGGATGCGGTGATCGACCAGGTGCCGCCGGTCGCAACGACAGTGCCGACCTGGGTCACGCCGTCGTACAACCTGACCGTCGAGCCCGCCTCTGTCGTTCCGGTCATGGTCGGGGTGGCGTCGTTGGTGCGGTTGTCGCCCGGCGCGCCGCCGTCGCTTGCCGGCGCGAGGAGCGGCGTGGACGGGGCCGCCGGCACTGCGTTGTCGACCGTGACCGTCACCGTCGTCGACGTGAACGTGTTCGATGCGTTGTCGGTGGTGATCACCCGCAGGTCGTAGCTGCCGCCGTTGGTCAGAGCCGTCGTGTTCCAGGTGACCGAGAACGGGGTCGCGGTGTCGATACCGATTGAGGTCCACGAGCCGGCGCCTGCCGGTGAGTACTGGTACTCGGCCGAGTAGACGCCGGCCGTTGCGTCGGCGGAGTTCGAGGTGACGGTCGTCGATGCCGGGGCGAAACCACCGTTGGCCGGCGCCGTGATCGAGCCGGTCGGGTTGGTGTTGTCGACGACGACGTTCGTAGGCGTGGTCGGCGACACCCTCGGGCCGTTGCCGACGTTGTCGGTTGCGCTGACGGTGATGTTGTACGCGCCCGCGGTGCGCGGGTTCGTGGCGGTGACCGCTGCGGTGCGCCAGCCGTAGGTGGTGCCTGCGACGACGTAGGTGCCGGCCACCATCGGCACGGCGGTCTGTCCCGTGGTGATGGTGCTGACGTTGGCGGTGACGACCCCGACCCCGCTGCCTGTGTCGGTGGTGGGCTTGGCGTAGACGTAGTACTGGTCACCCTGGCCGATGAAGCCTGGCAACGTAAAATTGCCGACGGGAGCGAGAATCACGTCGGTTGTGAACATCGCCGGTGGTTGGGTTGTGTCGACGACGAATGTGATCACCGACGCGACCGAGTTGGCGGCGGCGTCGAAGCCGGTCACCGTCCTGGTGGCCGCGGTGCCGCCCGGGGTGGTCGGGTTGGCCGTCCAGCTGTATGTGGCGGACGTGAACGGGCCACCGGCCGGGGTCGAGACCGAGCCGTTGCCCATGGTCCACCCGGCGGTGGGGAAGTTCGGGAAGGTCGCCGAGGCCGGCCCGGAGCCGGCGTCGGCTACTGTGTCGACGATCGTGAAGTTGCCGGCAGCATTGGCCCTGAAGTAGAGGTTCAGACCGTTCAGGTAGGCGTTGAGCTTGGTGCCCAGCGACAGCGTGTTGGTCGGCACGACGGAGTCGAACAGGAAGGTGTTGCTGGTGGCAACCGCGCCGCTGGTGCCCCCGATGGCGACGATGGTGTGGTTCCCTTGCGACGGACCGGCGGGGATCGTCACCGTGAACCCGGTCGCCGAGCCGCCCGCGTTCACGGTGGAGATGCTGCCGGTGAGGACCGTCCCCGACGTCGAGTCGAGGCGGAAGGTGATCGTTTCGTTCGCCGCGTAGCCCGACAGCGCCCCACCGGTGACGGTGGCGGCGGCCTTGACCTTCTGGTTGGTGTTGATCGTGAACACTGCGGTGGTGACAGTGACGGAGCTGCTTCGCGCGCTCTCGGCACCGAGCCAGTTCCCACGGGTCGCCTGGACGGAGTACGTCCACGTGCCGGCGGGCACGTTGTTCTCGACGCAACCGTTTGTCGCCACCGAGGCGCAGCCGGCAAGGATCGTCTGCTGCACGAGGGCGCCGTTGTACCGGCGAACGATGTAGCCCGTCACCGGCGTCCCGCCGGACAGGGTTGTCGCGGTCCACGACACGGTGACGTCCTGGAGGGTCGCCGAAGCGGTGGGCGTGGCCGCCGTTGAGACGGTCTGTGCCAGCGCCCGCCCGGAGCCCGAGCCGGTGGCGGCGAATCCGGCCGCAGCGAACTCCGGCGGAGGCGCGACAAAAGCGGTGGCCGTCAACAACATGACGACCACCGCTCGACGCAGCATGGGTTTCATCAGCCGCAAACCCGTTAGGTCAGCCCTGTGCGCCGGTGAGGGTCAAGGCGATGTCGAAGGTCTTCCCCTGGCATCCATCGGGCGCTGCCCCAATCATCGTGACCACATTGGGAATCGACAGTGTGGCGCTCGTCGCATTGGCTGCCACATTGAGGGTCAGGCCGGTCGCAGTTGTAGCGACCGTCACATTGCTCGACGGGCAGTTCGGGATGTCGCTCGAAGTGACCGCGCCGGAAGCCATCGCCGTGAATGTCACCGGGTAAGGGTTGGGGTTGGTGAGGGTGAAGAACACGTCGCCCTGCGTGAACCCGGGGTAGAGATCGGCCGCGCCGGTCACCGCCGTCACAGTCACAGATTGGGCTGACACCGCCGCGGCACGTCCCGAACCGGTTCCATTGGCCGACCATAGGGCATAACCAATCCCTGCCCCGGCCACACCGACGAACGCTCCAACGATCGCAGCAATCTTCCATTTACGCATCATGATCTAACTTTCCGCCTCGCAGCTGACGCGTCGCGGTTTGCGATCTGCCTAACCCTTCATCGGCACGTTGAGGGGTCACCTTGAGGAAGTCTTGAAAAAACACTGGGAGCCTTGTCGCCAAGAAGGAGCTTCAACGAAGCACGGGTGTTCGCTGGCATCCCCTACCGCAGCACGATCTCACCCACGGGCTCGCGACATGTCGATGGTTCGGATTGCCTTGCACAGAACTGCGCCGGATGACGCCATGTCGTGGACGACTTCGACCCGGGACGCAAGGCTCCGCTCGGCGAGAGTTCACCGGCCTCGGTTCGCTCACGAAGCCAACGGCCATGCCCGACCTCGGCTGACACGACGGCGTCCACGGTCGGCGGCAACGCCACAGCGAGCACCAGCACGCCCGCCAGCCTGCTTCGCATCGTCCCGACCTTTCGGAACTCGCGTGTCTACATCGGCACGAAGTTGACCGATCATTAGACATTTTCCAAGAAACCCGACCGATTCAGTGTTTCACCCGGCGTTCCGGCCGTATCTGGGAGTTCCTGACTGACGTTTGTTCTTGCGACGCCCCGAGTAGCCACCCGTGTCACCGGAGTGCCGGTGTACCGAGGTCGGAGATCACTCCGCCGACATGGGATCGACTCCTTGGAATCAAGGGCTCGGATAAGCGGGGTCCCGCTGGCAGAATTGCTGGGTGGCGACCATTGATCAGATTCGACCGACCGATTCGTGCCTGCATGTCACCTGGGATGACGGAGTGGAGAGTTGGTATCCGTGGCTGTGGCTACGCGATCACGCCCACGACGAGGCCACGATCCACCCGGTCACCCAGCAACGCCAGCTGGAGACGGCGTCGCTGCCCCCCGACCTGCGCGCCGCATCGGCAACGGCCGACAACGGCGTGGCTCGAATCACGTGGATCGGCAACACCGAGGTTTCCGAGGTCCCGGTCGATTTCCTGAGCAGGTTCCGGGCGCCGACCGCGGCACGAATCGCGACCAGCACACAGCCCGTGTTGTGGGACGGCGCATCGATTACGAGCGCCCCACTGCGCATCGACTACCAGCGCGTGATGACCAGCGACGAAGGCGTTCACCAGTGGTTGTCGATCGTGGCCACCTACGGATTCGCCATCGTCACCGGCACACCGGCAACGACCGAGGCCACCGAAGCGTTGATCCGCCGTGTGGGCTACGTACGCGAAACGATCTTCGGGGGGTTCTGGGAGTTCACCGCTGATCTCTCGAAGGCCGACCTTGCATACACCAACGTGCACCTGTCGTCGCACACCGATGGCACGTACAGCCACGACGCCCCCGGATTGCAGATGTTGCACTGCCTGTACTTCGACGGCACCGGCGGCGAATCAACGTTGGCCGACGGCTTCAAGATCGCGGAGGTGCTGCGCGCAACCGAGCCCGAGTTGTTCGGCGTGCTGTCGAGCGTGGCAATCCCTGGCCAGTACATCGGCGACGGCGCCCACCTGATGGCGGCCAGACCGGTCCTGCGCCACGACCACAACGGCACCCTCGTTCAGGTCTCGTACAACAACTCCGATCGCGCTCCGTTCCTGCTGCCGGCCGACGAGATGGCCCAGCTCTACACCGCGCTGCGAGCATTCGACCACCTCGCCAACAGTGAATCGATGCAATGGCGTCAGGTCCTCCGGCCCGGCGACGCGTTGCTGTTCGACAACTGGCGGGCATTGCACGGCCGCTGTGCCTACACCGGCAAGCGCACCATGTGTGGCGCGTACCTCAACCACGAAGACTTCGAGAGTCGACTGCGAACGGCCGGGTGAGCGAAGAGATCGTCGACGGCAACGTCACGTGGCACTTCGATCGCGACTTCCTGACATCGAACTGGACGTGCATCTGGGGACGCGGCTGCAAGGGGATTCTCGACGAACCCGCCGAGCACCTCAACCAGGGTTGCTGCTCGATCGGCGCCGAACTGACCGACCAGGACGAAGCAATGACCATCTCGGCGCTCGCCGCGACGCTCGAGCCCGAGGTCTTCCAACATCATCAGGCGATTGATGACGACGACGTGTTCAGCGACGACACGCGCACCAACACCAAGGTGGTCGACGGTGCGTGCATCTTCCTCAACCGGCCCGGATTCGAGGGTGGCGAAGGATGCGCGCTGCATCTCGCCGCGGTACGCGCCGATGAATCGCCCATCTCATGGAAACCGTCAGTGTGCTGGCAACTGCCCATCAAGGTCGACTGGGAGTTGATGTCCGATGGTAACGAGGTCGCCACATTGCGCAGCTGGCAACGACGTGATTGGGGCGACGATGGCGACACCATGCATTGGTGTTGCACTGAGGGACCCGAGGCTTACGTCGGCGACCGCCCGGTTATCGACTCGCTCGCCGATGAACTGATCGCCGTGGTCGGCGACGAGGTTTACGTCGAGCTACGTCGACGCTTGCGCTGACGCGCTCGCTGGCCGAGGTGGCGGCGCTGCCCGTCGCTGCCCGTCAGTGCTAGTACCAACGTCCAGTAGGCCACGTCACCAAACTCCGCCACGCTGTTCATCTCGGCAACATGTCCTCGTCGCCGGGAGTTCACCATCGCCGACCGGGACGAGAGAGGCCAACCAACAGTGGCCACTGCATCGACTACCAACCTGACGAATCGCCCCGCCAATCGCCGCTCAACACGCGTTGTTCGTCCGCTACTGCGTACGCATGTTCGTCGTTACTGGCCGGCGCTCCTCTTGGGTTCGCTGCTGGCGGTGCTGCAAGTCGGCACCAAACTCGCCGAGCCATGGCCGCTCGGTTGGCTCGTCGACAACGCTCTCACCGGTCCGGCGACGGGTGCAGCGTCGATCCGCAACGACCTCCTCATCGCCGTTGGCAGCCTCGCCACGATCGTGGCCATCGGTGCCCTGCTCGACTATTGGTCGACGCGGCTGCTGTCGTCGGCTGGATTGCATGTCGCCAACGACATGCGTGGACGAGCATTCACCCATCTGCACCGCCTGTCGCTGGGATACCACAAGCAGCATCAGGTCGGCGACCTCACTGCACGCGTCACCGCCGATGTCGACCGCACCCAGGATCTGTTGGTGCAGATGCTGGCCAACCTGTTCCCCAACCTGCTGCTGTTGGTTGGGATGTTCGTGGTGATGCTCAAGGTCGATCCATTCCTGACATTGCTGAGCCTGATAACCACACCGCTCCTGGCAGTCGCGATCCACAGCGCCAAGCGAACGCTGCGTCAGGCCTCGCGGCGTGTACGTCGCGCCGATGGCGCAGTTGCTTCGGCGGCCACAGAGAGTCTTGGCGCGATTGGGCTGGTGCAGGCCTTCACGCTCGAGCGGCATCAGTCGGGCCGCTTCGAGCAACTGTCGGGCGACAGCCTGGACGCAGGGGTCGAGGCCGTCAGGCTGCAGGCCCGATTCGCTCCGATGGTCGATGCCGCAGGGCTGGCGTCGACGCTGATCGTGCTGTGGGTAGGCGCGAACAGAGTCGCCAGCGGCCAGATGAGGCTCGGCGTCCTGCTGATCTTCCTGACGTACGTCGGCTCGCTGTACAAGCCCGTCAGGGCGCTCTCCAAACTCACATCGATCTTCACAAAGGGCATGGCCGCGGCCGAGCGCATCGAGGATGTGCTCTCGACGGAGCCCGACATTCGCGACCAGCCCAATGCGGTTCTGGCGCCACCTTTCCGGGGCCACATTCAATTCGACGAAGTCACGTTCTCGTACGGACGTGAGCCCGTGCTGTGGGCCGTCTCGTTCGACGTCAACGCAGGCGAGACCGTCGCCCTGGTCGGCCCGACCGGCGCCGGCAAATCGACCCTCGCCTCCCTCGTTCCCCGTCTGATCGAACCCCGTCTCGGCAGGGTGATGATCGACGAGCACGACATCCGCGAGTACTCCGTCGCGTCCGTGCGCTCGCAGGTCTCGATGGTGCTGCAAGACACCGTGCTGCTGCGGGGCACGATTCGCGACAACATCGCCTGCGGCCGCCCGGGGGCCTCGTGGATCGCGGTCGAGCGAGCCGCCAAGCTCGCCCTGGTCGACGAGTTCACCGACCGGCTTCCCGACGGTCTCGACACGCATGTCGCCGAGCGCGGTGTCGATCTGTCGGGCGGCCAGCGCCAACGGATCGCCATCGCACGGGCGATCCTGCGCGACGCGCCGATCCTGATCCTCGACGAACCAACCAGCGCCCTCGACACGCAGTCGGAGGAACTGATCGTCACTGCCCTCGACAACCTGCCGAGGTCGCGCACCATGCTGATCATCGCCCATCGGTTGTCGACGGTGCGACGGGCCGACCGCATCGTCGTGCTCGATGGTGGCACGATCGTCGAGGAAGGCACGCACGACCTGTTGGTGCGTCGGGGTGGTCTGTACTCACGACTGCATCGACGCTCACGGGTGACACCCACCGGCTTCCTCTCGCAGTTCAGCGCTCCCGACCCGGCGACCATGGTCCGCAACCTCGCGGGTGCGCACCGATGAAGACCTCCACCGTTCCTGCGTTCCTCGAGTCGGACGGGTTGCGCGCCCTGTTCATCACCAATGAGTGCGCCGGCCTCGGGCACCTTCGCCGAACCATCACCCTGGCCCGCGCGGTCACCGAGAACGACCCTTGCGCCACGGCGCTGATCGTCACCGGCTCGGCCGCCCTCGGAAGCTTCGAACTGCCCGAGCGCGTCGACACCGTGAAGTTGCCCGTCTTTCGCCGCGAGGCCGACGGAACTCTTTACGCAGCAACGCTCGGTGTCGACATGCCGATGATCGAATCGATGCGTTCCGAGATCCTGCGCAGCGCAGCAGCAGCGTTCGACCCCGACGTCGTCGTCGTCGACAAGACCCCGCTCGGCCTACGAGATGAGTTGGTGCCCATGCTCGAGCATCTCCGAGCGCGGGGCCGCTCGCGCATCGTCTTGGGTTTGCGAAATGTCGAGGACGACCCGGCGCGAGTTCGGGCCGCGTGGTCCGAAGCCGACACCTTGTCGGCCGTCGCCCGCTACTACGACTTCGCGGTGGTCTACGGACCCGAGAACACCACCAACGACGCGTTGAGCTGCCTCGACGGAGTCGAGATGCCGGTGCCGGTTACCCATGTCGGCTTCGTCGGCAATAGTCCGGCGACAACACCGCCCGACGATCTGCCCAGCGGCTACCTGTTGGTCACGGTCGGCGGAGGCAGCGATGGTCACGACATGATCGACGCAGTACTCGACGCCGAACTGCACGCGCCGCTGCCGTTCACCATCGTGGTCGTCACCGGTCCGCTGATGTCGGCGTCGGCTGTCAGCCGATTGGCGAGCCGTTGCGACGGTGACCACATCCGCTTGTTCGAGTTCCGTCACGACATGGCCAACGTGTTGGCCGGTGCGCGCGGCGTGGTGACGATGGGTGGCTACAACACGATCTCCGAAGTACTCCAAACCGGAGTACCCGCCCTGGTGATTCCCCGGGTGAGGCCCAGCGAAGAGCAACTCATCCGGGCCAACGACCTCGTCGCCCTCGGCCTGGCCGACATGCTGCACCCCGATTCGATCACGCCCGAGCGCACGTGGCACGCCGTGCAGCAGATGGTGGCCCGCCCGCGCCGACCGATCGACCGGGCCGACTACCGGGGTGCCGAACGCACCGCCGACCTGCTCGTCGGTCTGGCCAACGAACCACGCAGCCCGGTCCTGGCCGCGTCATGACGAAGAGAGGTCGAGACATGCATGCAATCGTTACTGGAGCAGCCGGCTTCATTGGTTCACACCTGTCCGAGCGGTTGATCGGCGAGGGCTGGCGAGTTACCGGGGTCGACGCGTTCACCAACTACTACGCACGGACCGACAAGGACGCCAACCTCGCGGCCCTGCGCAACGAAGCGCGATTCGACCTCGTCGAGGCCGATCTGGCCGATGCTCCGCTGCAGCAGATCTTCGCCGATCGCCCAGTCGTGTTCCACCTCGCTGCGCAGGCCGGAGTGCGTGCCAGCTTCGGCGCCTCGTTCGCCGGATACGTGCACGACAACCTGATTGCCACCCAGCGGGTTCTCGAGAATGCTCTCGAGGCCGGCTGTCCGCGCGTGGCCATGGCGTCGTCGTCGTCGGTGTACGGCGATGCCGAGGAGTACCCCTGCATCGAGGGTGTCACGCCGACCCGGCCGCGTTCGCCATACGGCGCGACGAAGCGCATGTGCGAAGACCTGGCCGACATCTACCGAGGGCTTGGTCTGTCGGTCACCGCGTTGCGCTACTTCACCGTCTACGGCCCGCGTCAACGCCCCGATATGGCCATGCGCCGGCTGTGCGAGGCAGCAGTCGGCGGCCCGGCATTCGTGCTCAACGGTGATGGCCTCCAGTCACGAGACTTCACCTACGTCGCCGACGCCGTGGACGCCACCGTGCGTGCCGGGGTCGTGCTCGACGTTCCGCTGACACTCAACGTCGGTGGTGGCGAGGAAGCGACCATGTTGCAGGTCATCTCGACCATCGAGCACCTCGCAGGAGAGCCACTGGACATTCGGCCGGCCGAAGACGGCAAGGGCGATGTTCGCAGGACGGCGGCCGACACACGCATCGCTCGGCATGCCTTGGGATGGTCGCCCACCATGTCCCTGGTCGACGGCCTATCCAACCAACTCGACTGGGTACGCGCTCGTTCGCTCGTGCTCACTGGACGCTGAGGCCACCATGACAAGCACACAACGTGTCGTGGTCGTCGGACAGGGTTATGTCGGTCTTCCACTGGCCATGGCTGCAGTCGCAGCCGGATTCGATGTCGTCGGGTTCGACCTCGATGTCGAGCGCACCAAGAACCTCGCCGACGGCACGTCGTTCACGGCCGACGTGCCCGACGCACAGCTCCAGGCCGCACTGTCCACCGGTCGCTACATCGCCACCGACAGCGCACACGATTGCGCCGACTTCGATGTCGCCGTCATCACGGTACCCACGCCCCTGCGCGAGGGCGACCCCGACCTCACGTACATCGCTGCCGCCGCTCGCACACTAAGCGGCTACCTGCGGCCGGGCGCAACCGTCGTACTCGAATCGACCACCTACCCCGGTACGACCGAGGAACTGATGGTGCCACTGCTCGAGGCGGGATCCGGCCTGCGTGCCGGCGACGACTTCTCAGTCGGATACAGCCCGGAGCGCATCGACCCGGGCAACGACGTCTGGAAGTTCGGCAACACACCCAAGGTCGTCTCGGGGATCAACGAATCGTCGTTGGCGAAGGTCGCGGCGTTCTACGGATCGATCGTCGACACGGTGGTGCCCGTCGCCGCGACGCAGGTCGCCGTGTTGTAGAAGCTGCTCGAGAACACGTTCCGTCACGTCAACATCGCCCTCGTCAACGAACTGGCGGTGTTCGCCGCCGAGCTCGACATCGACATCTGGGCAGCGATCGACGCTGCCGCATCCAAGCCGTTCGGCTACATGAAGTTCACGCCGGGGCCTGGCGTGGGCGGGCATTGCCTGCCCATCGACCCCAGCTATCTGTCGTGGACCGTCCGCCGCCGAGTTGGCCGACCGTTCCGATTCGTGGAGCTGGCCAACGACGTCAACGAGCACATGCCGCATTATGTCGTCGAGCGGGTGCGCGCCGCCCTCAACCAGCAGGGCATCGCTCCGTCGCGTAGCCGTCTGCTGCTGCTGGGCATGTCGTACAAGCGCAACACCAACGACACCCGCGAGTCACCCGCCCGCACCGTCGCCAAGCTGCTCGTGGCCGACGGCGCCGAGGTACATGCGGTGGATCAATTCGCCACCCTCGATGCCTTTGGCGGTGGTGTGATCCCCGCCGAGCTGACGGCTGAGGAAGTGCACGCCGCCGATCTCGTCATCGTGCTGACCGACCACGACGATGTCGACTACGACATGGTGGTCGATCAGGCAACTGCCGTGCTCGATACACGGCACCGGATGCAGGGTCCCAATGTCGAATACCTCTGATCCTTCATCGCAGCAACCGCTCGATTGCCGAGACGGTCGTCTCCGTTCGTTGTGGCCAACGTTTCTTCAACCGCCGGAACGGTCGATCGACGCGGCGCAGCATGGTGGCGGCTAGATGCCATATCAGATCAGACGGCAATGGTCCGTAGGCCTCGCGCAGCCCAGCCAGCACTGCGCGCACCTCGCCGTCGTCAGCTTCGCGGCCGTTGAACAGGTTCGCGGCATAGGCGGCGATGTCGACCGACGGCGAGCCCTCCGAGAGTGTGTCGACGTCGACGACCCACGTTCGATCGCCGTCGATCAACAACTGGCCGACATTGAAGTCGCCATGAACCGGTACGAGGTCAGCAGGGTCGGGAATGGTCGCAGTCAATTGGTCGATCAATGCCCGAATGCGCTCCGAGAGCTCGGGTATGGCAAACGCCGCCAGCGCCGCCGGGCGAGCTGCGGCAGCCAGCAGTTTGGGCGGGCGAAGATCATCGAGGCCCACGAGAGACGAGTGGTGCAATTTCTGCAAGATTGCGGCAGCGCTGGCGACGAGCCGAGTTGCGTCCTCTCGATCGAAAGGTCGCCCGTCGAGGGCCTGCTGCACCACTGCTCCGTGATCGGGCCGGGACCTGATCAGAGCGGCCGTCGGCAACACACCGTCAAGTCTTTCCAGCGCGTGTTCAGCGCGAGCTCGCTCTGCCGGATCGCCATAGAGCTTGACGACGACGGGGCCGCATCGCAGCACCGCTCGTCGCTGCGGAACCCAGGCCAGGCGAGTCACCGGCAAGTCGCGTGGATGGACTCCGACGGCGTTGGCCAACTGCCGGCTGTCGGCAGCCAGCAGTGGAAGTACGGGGTCGTGCGGGTACGCCCACATCTGCCAGCCGTCACGGTCAGTAGTGGCATGCGCCTCGATAGTTGGCGATCCCAAAACTGCCGCATTGGCGACGTACTGAACAGTCAACGCAACGCCCGGTTCGTAGTCGATGTAGCGGACTCGCACGCCGCTGACACCGTAGGCGAACAGCTGGCCGATGTGCGCCGCCATCACCTCGACGTCGAACAGCGTTGCAGCGGCAGGCAGCCGATCGTCGCATGGGGGCAAGGGCAATGAGTCCGGCAAATTCATCCGAAGCTCGACCTTACGGCACTCGCCAGATCGCCGTCGTCGTATCTGGTTGGCCGCGACTGTCCGAGAGCTTCGCCCTCAACGAGCTGCTCGCACTGAGGGCGGCCGGCATGCTGGTCGCCGTGTTCGCCACCAAACGTGGTGACACAGACGATCGTCATCCTGCAGTCGCGATGCTCGACGACCACGTCCACTATCTCGGCGTGGGCACCGCCAAACAACAGGCCGCCGAGGTCGTGAGGATCCTCGGCGACCTGCAAGTCGCCGGCGACACGATCGACGGCGTGCATGGCTACTTCGCCCATCAACCTGCTGCAGTCGCCCGCGCCGCAGCGGAGATGCTCGGCGTGCCATTCGGTTTCAGCGTGCACGCCAAGGATCCGCGAAAGGTCGACCCGGCCGAGCTCGCGGATCGGGCTCTAGCCGCGGCGTGCATCGTCGCTTGCAACTGGCAGGTCGCCGAGCAACTCGACGCAGTCGGTGCGGACCCGATCCTGGTCCCGCACGGCGTCGATCTCACCTCGTTCGCGCCGCGACCTCGCCTCGGCGGTGGCGGACCGGTGGAGTTGCTCGCTGTTGGTCGGCTGGTCGCCAAGAAGGGCTTCGACGTGTTGATCGACGCGGTGCGCTTGCTCGATTTCGACTGGCGTTTGCGGATCGTCGGAGACGGGCCGTTGCTGCATTCGTTGCAACGCGCGGCGCGTGACAACGCAGTCGCCCATCGCATCGAGTTCCTCGGCGCTCGCACACATGCCGAATTGCCTTCGCTGTATCACCGAGCCGACATCGTTGCCGTGCCCAGCGTGATCGATACCGAGGGCGATCGCGACGGCTTGCCCAACGTCGTGCTCGAGGCCATGGCCTGCGGGCTGGCGATAGTCGCCAGCGACGTCGCGGCCATACCGACCGCAATCGAGCATCGCGTCACGGGCTTGCTGGTCGACCCCGGCGATGCTCACGGATTGACCAACGCGCTCAGCGAGTTCGCCAAGGACACTGACCTCCGTGCCGAGCTTGGTCTCAACGCACGTTCACGGGCGGAGTCAAACTTCGGTCTCGCAGCTTGCACCGATCGCTTCGTCTCGATCCTGGCAGCCGTGTATGGATGAGCAATCCATTGCCTATGTGTTGATGGGCTATCCGCGCATGTCGGAGTTGTTCATCGCCAGCGAGATCGCTCGCATGGAGGAGCAGGGCACGCGCCTGCGCCTGCTCGTGCTGAAGCCCAGTGACGAGCAGCAACATCATCCGGTGGTCGACCGCATCAAGGCGCAACCGATGTACCTGCAGGATTTCACCAGCCTGTCCGACCGTTCGTTCCTGCGCTGGCTGCGTGAGAACCTGCCCGAAGCGTTCGGGCCCATCCGTCGCGTCGCCCTACGCCACCCGTTGCGGCTCGCTCGCATCACGGGTTGGGCCGCGGCGCAGGCCTGGCGAGACCGTCGAGGGTGGCGGCCGC
The DNA here is from genome assembly GCA_031408175.1 of Ilumatobacteraceae bacterium. GTDB lineage: Bacteria > Actinomycetota > Acidimicrobiia > Acidimicrobiales > Ilumatobacteraceae > JAENVT01. The sequence continues at coordinate 6,417 of JANOJI010000383.1, read as the reverse complement.
GGGCGGTGTACGTGAAGGAGTGGATGCGCGCCGCGGCGGTTGCCGACGAGCTTTCGCGCGGCGACAGGGTCACTCACCTGCACGCACACTTCGCACATCGCACAACCACGGTCACGTGGTGGGCTGCGCACCTGCTGAAGCTACCGTTCTCGTTCACCGGGCATGCCAAGGACATCTACCAACCCAGCCAGAACCCTCACGGTCTGCTGGCCCGCAAGATGCGCGCCGCCAAGTTCGTGGTGACGTGTACCGACGCCAATCGTCAGCACCTCCAAGAGATTGCTCCCGGTCGACCGGTGCACGTGATGTACCACGGCTTGAACGCCGACTTTGCCCGGCTCCTCGCCGACACGCCTATCGCTCAGCAGCACGACCACAGCGAGCGCCTGCGGATCATCAGTGTCGGCCGTCTGGTGGAGAAGAAAGGTTTCGATGTGCTGGTCGACGCGATCGCGCTTCTCGTCGAGCGCGGCGTCGAGGTCAGCGCAGCGATCGCGGGCGAGTCCGGCGATCACGAGAGCAAGATTCGCCAGCGCGTGACGGCAGCGGGCCTCGACGACCGGTTCGAGTTCCTCGGTACGCTCAGCCAGGCCGACCTCTTCGACGAATATCGCCGGTCGAGCGTGTTCGCGCTTGCGTGTCGAGTCACCGACGACGGCGATCGCGACGGGATCCCCAACGTGTTGATGGAAGCCATGGCCGCGGAGCTCCCCGTGGTGTCGACCGCCGTCTCCGGCATCCCCGAATTGATCGACGACGGCGTCAACGGATTGCTGGTCCCTTCCGAGGATGCGCCGGCGCTCGCCGATGCGATCTGGCGTCTGGCCAAGGATCCTGAGCTCAGTCGTCGATTGGCGCATGCAGGCGCAACCACGATCGCCGAACACTTCGACGGCGAGGCGTTGGCGCAGAAGATGGCCGCGCTGTTCGCTAGTGCCTCGTGACTGGGCTCGGCATGAGGACGCAACTCGAGCGCATCGCTCCGCAGCAGGTGATCTGCGTGATCGATCACCTGCACCGCGACCTTGCAGTCGCCGACGCCGCCCGGCACGGTCGCTTCACACACGCCGGCGTCGAACTCGTACTGGGCCGCCGGCCCGACTGGATCGACGGTGGCCTGGCTGACGATGTCGAGTGGCGAATCGAGTGGGTCAAGCTGTACGAAGGCCTCGCTCTCGCTCATGCCTACTCGATCACGGGAGAGATCGACTATCTGACAACTTGGGAAGACCTCGTCGAGACGTTCTGCCATCAGGTCGCCGTCGGCACCGACATGTCCGACGTGTCGGCGCGGCGCCTGCAGAACTGGCTCTATGCGTGGCGGCGCTTTGCCGATGCGCCTCACTACGAAGGCTTGCGTCCGGGCCTTGCCGAGCGGATCGCGCAGCGGATCACCGCCGACGCAGATCACCTGCGCCTGAACCTCACCCCGCATCGCAACCATCGCACGCTCGAGTTGTATGCGCTGCTGATCGTCGGATTGTCGTTGCCCGAATACGACGACGGCTTGGCACGCTTCGCTCTCGACGAACTGGCCGACAACCTACTGAAGGACGTGTGGACCGACGGTGTACATCGGGAGTGCTCTACCGACTATCACTGCATCGCGCTGCGCTCGTATCTCGGTGCCATCGCCAATGCGCGCGATGCCGGCCTCGACCTTCCCGACGGATATCTCGACCGGGTCTCGCTCGCGCTTGATTACGCACTGCACATTCAGCGTCCCGATGGGTTGACCCCGTCGTTCTCCGATGGCGACACCGTCGACTTCTGCGAACTGCTTGCGCTCGGCGCCGCGCTCTTCGATCGCGATGACCTGCGCTGGGCTGCCACCCGCGGCAACGCTGGCACACCGCCTGCCAGCCGCGACGCGACGTTTCCGACCGGCGGATACCTCACCGCTCGCAGCGGATGGGGTGCCGGATCGACCGCCTACGACGACGAATGCTTCATGCTGATGGACGCCGGCCCCCTTGGCGACGGCGGGCATGGCCACTACGACCAATTGTCGATCGAGCTCTTCGCCGCCGGCCACTCGCTGATCGTCGATCCCGGCCGTTACACATATGCCGACAACCAGTGGCGACATTGGTTCAAGGGGTCGCAGGCGCACAACACCGTGACCATCGATGGTCTCGATCAGACGCCCTACCGTCGTGGCTCGCCGAAGAAGCCGACCTCGCAGGCACGCATCGTTCGCCGCACATCGCGCGACGATTTCGACGCCATCGAGGCCGAAGTCACCAGCCCGCGCCACGAGGTCGTGCACCTTCGTCACGTGCTGTTTCCGCGGCGCGAGTACTGGGTAGTCCACGACCATGTACGCGGCGACGTCGACCACACCTACGAGGCGCGCTGGCACCTGCCTGCCGAGGCCGAGGGCCACGTTGCCATCGAGTACGCAGCACGCCAGACGATCGTTCGAACCCCGGCGGGCACACTGCTGTTCCCCGCATCGCTCGCAGTCGACATCGAACCAGGGTGGGTCGCTTCGACCTATGGCATCAAGGAGCCCGCGCCCGTCGTCGTTGCGCGAGCGGGCGGGACGGAAGCCGACATTGTCACGGTGCTTTCACCGGGCGCCGTCGCCGTGATGATCGACGATCAGTCGGCACATGGTCTGCTGCGCTGTGACGTGATGCGCGGTTCGACTACTGACCGGATCGAGTGGGCGGCGCACGCGGACGTTTCGTGGGAAAGGTGGAACAGGTGATCATGACCACTGCCAGCCCGCCCGTCGGGTTCACGGCCGACCCGGTCGTTCCTGCGCGGGATCTGTTGCTCGACCCCGAGAGCGTCGCCGAGCAACTCGGCCGCATCTCGCATCGGGAAGGATCGATCGAGTTGTGCACCCTGCGGCGCGTCAAGTACCGCGTCGGCGAGAGCCTCCGCGTGGTGTACAACGTTGTTGCCGACGGCCGCCCCTATGTGATGTCGGCGCGCACATTCCCCAACAGCGCCGCAGTGTTTCGACGAGCCGAGGTCACAGCGTCGCGGGTCGACGGCATGCCCGGTGCCGCCCATGACCCACAGACCAACAGCGTGTGGTGGACGGTGCCGAACGACCGAAAACTGCGCAACCTTGGCACGTTGCTCGATCCGCCTGTTCGCGTGCGCCAGAGCGGCGGCGTGGAATGGGAGCAATCAGTTCTCGTCGAGTACGCCCCGGAGCGATCAGCGACGGCCCGCTTGCTCGATGCACACGGCCTCGTGTCCGGTTTCGCCAAGGCGTACCGCGATCGTGATGTAGTCGAGGTCGCCGACCAGTACAACCGTGTAGCCGCATCGGTCGCGCTGTTCGACGGCATCCGGACGCCACGTGCGCTCGGCTGGGCGCGCCCCGATCGCATCCTCGTGTTGGAGCCGATGCGCGGCCGCACGTGGACCACCCTGCCAGGCGACGAACAACCGGCGGCCATGCGGCACTTCGGTGCTGCGCTGGCCAACGTGCACGGCCTGCCGACCGACTTCGGGCGCGGACCATTTCAACGGTACCGATCGGAGCGCGTGCTGAACAGTGCCGATCTTGTTGCGATCGCGAGAGTCGATGTCGCCACCGCCGCCCAACGCCTTCGCCACACGCTCGCCAAAGGGCCGCCGGCCGGGGGAACCGAGGTGTGCTTGCACGGCGACGTGCACGCCAACAACGTTCTGTTCGATGGCGACCATGTGCACGTGATCGACTTCGACCAAGGCGGCTCGGGCGTCGCCTCGGCAGACATCGGGAGCATGTTGGCATCGCTGATGACCACTCGTCTGACCAACCCCGACGAAGCAGCCGCCGGCCTCGGCACCGCGTTCCTCGACGGCTATGCGGCCGTTCGGCCGTTGCCGAGCGCGGCCGAGTTGCGGTGGTACACGGCTGCGGCGTTTGTCGCCGAGCGGGCGATTCGGGCGGTCAACCGGGTGAACCGACCGGTGCTCGCGGTGCTGCCCGAACTGTTGGAGATGGCCGAAGCGATCCTTGCCGGGAAGCTCGACGTCGATGGCTGAGCGACCAACCCTGCTGTTCTACTGCCAGCACGCCCTGGGACTTGGCCATCTCGTGCGATCACTGACGCTCGCCGCGGCGTTGAGCGAACGGTTCAACGTCGTCCTGCTGAATGGCGGACGATTCCCCGAGGGCACGACCGTTCCCGCCGGTGTCCGAGTGGTCAACCTGCCGCCACTCGGACACGACGGGACGTACAACCTCGTCAGTCATGATCCGGCGTGGTCGGTCGAGGCTGCGATGTGCGAACGACCGCGCGTGATTCTCGACGAGCTCGCCACCACGGAGCCCGCCGTGGTGCTGATCGAGCTGTACCCGTTCGGTCGCAAGAAGTTCGAGTTCGAGCTGTTGCCGCTGCTCGACGCCGTGCACTCGATGGGCGTCGAACGCCCGCGTGTCGTGTGCAGCGTTCGCGACATTCTGGTCGGCCACCGCATCGACCAAGCCCGGCACGACGAACGCGCTGCCGGGCTGGCCAATCGATACTTCGACGCCATTCTGGTGCACTCCGATCCCCAGTTCGCCCGCCTCGAGGACACGTTCCATCCGGCCACGGCACTGACCGTGCCGGTCCACTACACCGGCTTTGTCACGCACACCGCGCCGATCGAGCCGGACCCTGCGCAGCGGTTGCGGCGGGTGCTCGTGTCAGCTGGTGGAGGCATGGTTGGCGAGCCTCTGTTCCGTGCCGTTGCCGGGGCCCATCGCCGGTGGCACGCCGAGGCAGGATTGACCACCACCGTGCTCGCCGGGCCGTTCGCGCCGGAGCCGGTGTGGGCGTGGTTGCAGGACGAGGCGGCACGACTCGACGGGTTCGAGGTCGTTCGCTATCTCCCTGACCTGCGCGGCGAGATGGCACGCTCGGCCGTCACCGTCAGCCAGTGCGGGTACAACACGACGATGGACATCCTGCGCGCACGCGTGCCCGCTGTGGTCATTCCCTACGCCGAAGGCGGCGAGGACGAGCAACGCCAACGCGCTGAGCGACTCGACAACCTGGGGATACTTCGCTGCGTCTCGCCCCAACAGCTCGATGCCGCCCGATTGGCCGAAGCAGTCATGGCTGCTGCGACATCGACCCCGGCGCCGGTAACGCTGGATCTCAACGGTCGCGACATGTCGGCTCACATCATCTCCGAACACTTCGGCGCAACGCTGGCGCAGGTCGCGGTGTGAGCGACTGGCTCGACCCTGTTCGCTGGGCGCTCGACGCGTCGCCCACGCCCGTTCAGTTCTTCTTCCGCGACGACGACGCCGGTTGGGACGACGAAGCGCTGTGGAGCCTGCTCGACTGCTGCCAGGCCCAGGAAGTGCACATCGACGTGGCCGTCATACCGATCGAGCTCGACGCCGATCGGGCTACCGCACTGTGTGACCGGGCTGCGACGGGTTTGGTGCACCTGCACCAGCACGGCTTCAAGCATGTCAACCACGAGACCGCCGGGCGCAAGTACGAGTTCGGGCCGAGCCGCAGCCACGACCAGCAGCTCGCCGATATCGCCCAAGGCCGTGCGTTGATCGGCGGACAACTGCATCCGTACGTCGAACCGATCTTCACCCCGCCGTGGAATCGTTGCACCGAGCAAACCGCTGCAGCGCTTGCCAATCTGGGCTTCGAGATCCTGTCGCGCGACCGGTCGGCTGCGCCGTTCGGTCTCGCCGAGCTAGCAGAAGTGCCCGTCACGGTCGACTGGTTCGCCAAGACCAAGGGCGAGCCATGGACGCGTGAGCAGGTCGCCAACCAGATCGCCCAGCAGATCATCGATGGCGCGGCGCCCGTGGGGATCATGCTGCATCACGCCATCACCAACCTCGAGCATTTGGCGCTGATCGATCAACTGCTCACGCTCGTCGCCCGCCATCCATCGGCGGTCTCGACGTCGATCTACAGCTCGTCGTTCTGAGTGATCGCCACCGTCTGACCGTCGAGCAGGGCGAGTCGTCCGCCAACCGTGTGACCCGTCGCGGTCACGCGCATGGTGAGGCCGGCGAGATTGGCCACCGGTGCGTCGGCGAGTCCGTACGACTTGGCAAGTGAATGGATCACGCCGCCGTGCGTGATCACCAACAGCGAACCCCCGGGGCTCGCCGCGTGGATCGCGTCGATGGCCTCGAGCACCCGCTCCATCATTGCCTCAGCAGCTTCGAAACCGTCGGGGCGGCGACCGTCTGCCAGCCAACCTGGCCAGCCCTTGTGGATCTCGACATCCGTCAATCCCGACCATTCACCGACGTCGCGTTCGCGCAGTCGTTCGTCGAGTAGCACGGGGCCGATGCCGAGTTGCTGGGCGATGATCGCCGCCGTCTCCGCAGCGCGTAACAAGTCGCTGGAAATGATGCCGTCGACCGCACCGATCGATCCGGCCGCAACGGCGGCTTGGCGCCGGCCGAGCTCGGAGAGCACTGGGTCGGCGTGACCCTGCCAA
>JANOJI010000370.1:0-2781 GCA_031408175.1 Ilumatobacteraceae bacterium | reverse complement strand
TCGATCGGGCGCGTCGAAGTACCCGGCGACGTCTTCATCTCAGCCCTCAAGCTCGACGACTGATCGCCATACGACCACCACCTGTCGCCGCTCTGCGATACTCGGTGCAGTGGCACGAGCATCCGCTGACGGGCACACGGCGAGGTCGACCTTTCTGTCGCGTTTGTGGGCCGCCATCATCGGTCCCGCGTCGATTCGTCGACTGACCCTCACCCACGCGGTCGACGACCTTGCCGATTCGTTGATCACGCTCTCGCTGATCGGTTCACTGTTCTTCAGCGTTTCGCTCGAGGCGTCGCGCAGCCGGATCCTGCTGTTCCTCCTGCTGACCGCAGCACCGCTGGCAATCGTCGCTCAGGTGGTCGGGCCCGCCCTCGACCGCATCAGGGCCGGCTCACGGTTCGTCGTCATCTGCTCGCACCTTGCGCGCGCGGCGTTCTCGTTGTTGCTTGCTAGCTCGTTGCTGTCGCTGGCGTTCTACCCACTGGTCTTCGGCATCTTGCTGTCGCGCAAGGCATACGCGTTGGCAAAGACTGCGATGGTCGCCCAGTTGGCGCCGGAACGTACCGAGCTCGTCACCGCGAGTGGTCATCTGGCTCGAACCGGCACAATTGCCGGTGGCGTCGGAACCGCGATCGGTGGAGCGCTGATCGGTCTCGTCGGCGTCGAGTGGCTGCCAATCGTCGCGGCTGTTGTGTTCGTGGGCGCGGCGGTGCTCGCCGCTCGCATCCCAAGCTTCGCTGTCGAGGCACGTGCCGAGAGCGCGGTGCTCCGCGTCGAGACACCGGTCGCGGTTCGCCGCGCCGCGCCGGCCGTGGCGATCATCCGCGCTGCGGAGGGCGCGCTCACATTTCTGCTCGCATTGTCGATCAAGCGCGGCGGCGGCGACGAATGGATTTTCGTCGCTGCACTTGTTGCTGCGGGCATCGGGACGTTCCTGGGAACAATGGTCTCGCCCAGATTGCATCGCGCCTTCTCGTCAGATGGGATCATCGTGCTCACCTTGCTGATTCCCGGAACGATGTCGGCGTTCGGCGTGCTGACGATCGGCAGCCTCAGCATCGTGGCCATCGCTTTGGCAATAGGTCTCGCTGGCAGCGTCGCTGCTCGGGCGATGGATGGTCTGTATGGCGCCGTGCCACACCTGATGCGGGGGCGGGTGATCGCACGCAGCGAACTGGTCTTCCAACTCGCCAACGTCACCGGTGCGGCAACCGCCGTGTTGGTCTACCCAGGGCCCAGGGTGGGCTTCGCCGCGGTCGCTGCCGTACTGGTGCTCGGCGGGGTGGCCTACGCATCCGAGCTGCATCTCTCGTTGCGCAACGAGGCCGGACGCTGGCTTCTCGGCCAACGTCCTCGCGCTGTAACCGAGGGACTTCCATTGGCGCTACTTGCCGAGGCAACGCGATTCAGGGAGCAGGGAGACCACTATGTGGCCGTCGTCGTCGCGGACAGCGCCGTGCGAGTGCTTGATGCCCGCAGCCCGTCGTCGAGCGAATCGATGGCTGAAGCGACATGGGACGTTCTGGCCGACAGTGTGTCTGCGGTCGTTGCCGGCACCTTGGATCCAACGGCCGCCGAGTCGCTCGCAGTGATCGCGGCCGCAGCCGCATTGATCGGGGAGCGCTCGCTGACTCGGGGGAGCGGGACAGTCGACGTGGCGCCCGGTTAGCAGCCGATCAGCCGGCCGGTACGACCACAGGAGATAGCTCGATCTCCCACTGATCGTTGACGAGGTTCAGGGTGAACTGCAACGTGCGGAACTGCTCGTCGAGCTCGTGGACGTCGATGTCGAGGCGAACCTGCTCGACATTCTCGACCACGGGGGCGAGGCGGATGAGGATGCCATTGTCGGCAACCACCACGGTGCCGTCTTCGTTGGTGACCAGCGCTTCGTCGCGTGAGTCGATGAACCGCACGGTTGCAATGTCCTGAGTCGACTTGACCAGCTCGGCTTGCACGTCGAGTGCGATCGATGCTCCCTCGCCGCGAGGCTCGATGAAAACTGGCAATGGGTCGGGGTCGTCGCGGGAGGTCTGGGCAAACCAGCGGACGATCGTGTCGTAGACGGCTCCGGCCCGCACCTCTGGATTCTCGGGGGAAGGCGCCGAACAAGACGCCATGATCGAAAGGATCGCAGCGAGCACAACTCTCCGGCCGCGCGCGGCAACGAACACGTGCGCACAGTACCACCCGTCCTGTTCGCGGCGGCCGCCGACTGCCCGGCTGGAGGACGATCCCGGTAGAAATAGCGTGATGGCTCAGTCGCAGATGTTTCGATCGCTCGAACATCGAAACGCACGACTGTTCTTCCTCGGCCTCAGCCTCAGCAACATCGGCTCATGGATTCAGATGACCGCCGTCTCGCTGCTGGTGTACCAACAGACCGGCAAAGCCACCGATGTCGGAATCACACTCTTTTGTCAGTTCCTGCCGATGTTGGTGCTCGGTGTCTGGGCGGGAGCCATTGCCGACCGGGTCGACAAGCGAAAGATGACGATGCTGACCCAGAGCGGTCAGGCGATCCTGGCGCTGCTGCTGGGAGTGCTCGCTCTCGCTCAGTGGGCGCCGCTGCCGGTCATCTATCTCGTCTCACTCGCCAACGGCATCGTCGCCGCGATCGACAATCCGGCCCGGCGGGGCTTCGTGATCGAGCTCGTCGAACCACGTCACATCTCCAACGTCGTCTCGCTGAACACAGCGGTCATGACCGGCTCGCGCATCTTCGGTCCGGCGCTTGCAGCGTTGATGCTGCGTTGGTTGGATCCCGGATGGTTGTTC
>JANOJI010000337.1:0-15821 GCA_031408175.1 Ilumatobacteraceae bacterium | reverse complement strand
AGCTCTCGCTCTAAGGCCGTGCCGCGCCGCGTAAAACGGCGCGCTGAATACAGCTGGTTCCCGAACATGTTCCGTCCCTCAAATGTCTAGTCCTGCGCCTGATGCAGGAACTGCCATAAAGATGGTGTAAAGATCCGCGATCTCAAATGGGTCATTAGCCTCTGGCCCTAGGGTGGAGCTCGAACCCCCCCAAGCAGTGCCATTGCAATTAAGACCTACCGCAGAATGTTGACTCTGTGCGTTGCTCGCTCTGCGGAGAGCGTGAATCGGTCGAGGTGGCTTGAAGGGATGAATCCATCCAGTTCCTTACCCGTGCTCACAGTTCGGCAAGTTCGCCGCTGGCCGTCATCTGTCGGAGCTTGTACTTCTGGATCTTGCCGGAGCCCGTCAACGGGAACGCGTCGACCTCGAACCAGTGGCGAGGGGTCTTGTACGGCGCGAAGTGCTGGCGCACGTATGCGACGAGCTGGTGCTTGTCGATCCGCTCGCCCGGCGCTGCTCGGATGAACGCGGCCACCTCCTCGCCCCACTTGACGTCGGGGAGCCCGACGACGGCCACCTCGCCGATCGTCGGATGAGCGAAGAGCAACTCCTCGAGTTCGCGCGGGTAGATGTTCTCCCCTCCCCGGATGATCATGTCCTTCAGCCGGCCTTCGATCGTGCAATACCCGCGATCGTCCATGGCGCACAGATCGCCGGTGTGCAGCCACCCATCGACATCCACGGTGTTTGCCGTGGCAGCAGGATTCTCGAAGTACTCGTGCATGACGTGGTACCCGCGGGTGCACAGCTCGCCGATCGTGCCAACGGGAACCGTTTCGCCGGTCACCGGGTCTGCGATTCGAACCTCGACATGAGGTAGAGGTTGACCGATGGTTTCGGCGATGTCGGCGACTGCATCGGTCGGCACGGTCATTGTCGCCACTGGCGAGCACTCGGTCTGACCGAACAGGATCGTGAACGTCGCCCCGAGTCGCTCCCGGAATGTCGTCACGAGTGACGCCGGCACGGTGGACGCGCCGCACGACAAGACCTGCAGCGACGAAAGATCGGCCGACTCGAAGTTCGGGTGCTCCAGCATGGCGACAAGCATGGTGGGCACCGTCGCCATGGCATGGCATCGATACGTCTCGATCAACTCCATCACCAGTGCCGGATCGAACGACTCGACGAGCACTTGCGTGGCTCGCTTCGACACGGCCCCCAGGACGCACATGGCACAGCCGCCGGTATGGAACAGCGGCATCGTGGTGACCCAGACCGAACCGTCGCGTACGCCCATGCGATCCAGCGTGTGAGCACCGTTGTTGACCAGACCTCGATGATGCAGCAACGCTCCTCTCGGTGAGCCCGTTGTACCCGAGGTGTATTGGATCATGACGGCATCGTTGGTGCCGACGGTCGGCAGCGCGGTTGGCTGCCCGTTGGCCGAGTCGAGAAAAGCCTCCCATTGATCGAAGCGGATCACCTCGCGCAGCTCCGGGCAGCGCGGCTGGATCGCCTCGATGGTGGCAAGCATCGGATTGCCCCGAAACGTCGTACAGACCACGACACCCGACGCCCTCGACTGAGCGAGCACGTACTCCACCTCGTGCTCTCTGAATCCTGGGTTGACGGTCACGAGCACGAGACCTGCCATCGCCGCCCCGAACTCCACCATGATCCATTCCGGGCTGTTCGGCGCCCACACAGCGACCCGCTCGCCTGGTCGGAACCTCTGTAGCAGCGCCCGGGCGGTACGCAGCGAGGCGCTGTGCAGCTCGGCGTACGTCCACTGACGTCGTGCGGCCGGATCGGGGAGCCCGCTGATCAGCGCGACGCGATCGGGTGCGCTCTCGGCGGCCCAGGTCAGCAAATCGCCGAGGGTGAGGTCACGAACCTCCGGTTCGGTCGGGCCCACCGCGTACGACATTGTCAACGCCACTGCCAACCCCCAGGTCAGAGCCAACCTCGGGCTGAGGCTAGCTGTACGAGTGCCACCCGTTGCGAGTGCTGATCTGTAATGTGCGAGCGCATGCGTCTGGCAATCGTTGGAGCCGGTGGAATGGGCTCGTTTCATGCTCGCTGTCTGGCGACGATGCCCGGTGTCGAGATCGTGGCAATCGCCGATACGCGCCTTGCTGCGGCTCGGGCGCTCAGCGACGAGGTCGGCGGTGCCGCCACCAAGGACAGTCTCACGGCTGCGTCGATGAGCGACATCGATGGCTTGGTGATTGCATCGCCCGAGGACACGCACGAGTCGCTCGTTCATGCCGCTCTCACAAAGCGCACCCACATTCTGTGCGAGAAGCCGCTCGCCGTCGGATCCGATGCCTGTCAACGGATCGTCGATGCCGAAATCTCACTCGGGCGACGCCTGCTGCAACTCGGCCTGATGCGCGTCTACGATCCGGCCCACGTGCAGCTCGCCGCCGCCGCCGCAGCCTTGGGCGAGTTGCACCACGTCCGTTGCGTGCATCGCAACCGGCACGAAGTTCGTCGGACCGCACAGTTGGTGTTGAACCAGTCGCTCGTTCACGACATCCATTCGTTGCGGTGGCTGGTTGGCCGCCAGATCTCGCGAGTGACGACCATTGTCACGCCCAACCCGGACCATGTGGAGCACCTGCTGATGACGGCCGAGTTCGATGGCGGCGGCCACGCAGTCATCGAGTTCAGCGAGCACAGCTTCTTCTACGAAGTCACCGTCGAGGTCGAGGGCGCACTCGGCGGCGCCGCCATGGCCCCGGTGATGCGCCCGACATTGCGCCGGGACGGAGCGTCCGGTGTCGACATCGGAACGGACTGGTTCGGACGGTTCGCCGATGCCTACCGCATCGAGGACGCGGTGTGGCTCGAGTCGGTAGGCACCGGCATCACCTCCGGTCCGTCGGCATGGGATGGGTTGGTCGCCGAACGTGTTGTCGAGGCAGCTCTCGCGTCGCTCCGGAATCGACAGCCGGTGGACGTCGCGCTGTTCGAGACGCCCGACCTGTACACGTGACGAAGCTCCCCGGCCTCCGCCGACGGGCACACACATCGCTGATGCGGCTCTACGGGCCGTGGGCGATTCGACACGTTCGACGCAAGCGGGCGTGGCGATGGCGCGGGTTGAGGCTGACGGTGCCCACCGGCGTGTTCCATCCCGGTGTGTTCTTCTCGAGTGAAGTGTTGGCCAGCGAGATCGAACGGCGGCGGCCAAACGGCATGACAGTGCTCGACGTCGGATGTGGCAGTGGTCTGCTGTCGCTGGTGGCGGCGCGCGCCGGGGCGGTGGTCACAGCGATCGACATCAATGCCGAGGCTGTGAACGCAACCATGTCGAACGCGACGGCCAACGGGCTGAACATCGAGGTCCTGCAGTCCGATCTCTTCGCAGCATTGAACGGTCGCATGTTTGATCTGATCGTGGTCAATCCGCCGTACTTCGCCAAGGACCCGGTCGACGACGCCGAGCGGGCCTGGTTCGCCGGCGCTGACCTTGGTTACTTCGAACGCTTCTTTCACGGCTTGGGCGACCACCTGGGGAACGGCCCGAAGCCTGCGGAATCATTGATGATCCTCGGCGAGGGATGCGACATGTCGACGATCTCGGCGGCCGCGAACCGCCACGGATTCATTCTCGACGACCCTGTGCGCAAACGGGTGTGGCTGGGTGTGCAGATCGTTTGGCACATCCGGCGTGCCGGGCCCGCCTGACCGGAAAGCACGTTCCGATCCACACGGCGATAGCGTGCAACTGGCTCGTCGAATCTGGCGTGCCGATTTTCATGAGATGAGAGACAGTTGACTACAGGTACCGTAAAGTTCTTCAACGCCGAGAAGGGCTTTGGATTCATTGCACGCGAAGGTGGCGAAGATGTCTTCGTTCACTACTCCAACATCCAAGGCGATGGCTACAAGTCATTGCAAGAGGGCCAGAGCGTCGAGTTCGACATTGCTCCCGGCCGTAAGGGCGAGGAAGCCCAAAACGTCAGGCCGCTCTGAACCAACCTTGAATTGAAACTCGGTTAGTTGAACGAACCGCTGGTCCTTCGGGGTCGGCGGTTCTTTCGCGTCACGGGTCAGAACTGATACGCGGTATCTACAGGACGACGACTGTCGTACCGACCTGGGCGAAGTCCCACAGGAATGCGGCGTCGGCATCGGCCTGACGCTGACATCCACCCGAGAGACGCTGGCCCAGCTCGCTGTCTTTCATGTACCGCGACCCGTCGGAGACATGACGGGGTATGCCGTGAAAGCCGATAGCGCCGATGTCGGTTTTCAGCCAACGGATCATCTTTGGCAGGTACGCCTTTCCGTTCCACGCGGTCGACATATCGCTGCGGCTGTAGACCTCGTGCGTGCCGGGCGTCTCGTTGTTGTACTTGCTACCGGCGACCAGCCACGACCGAAGGACCCGTTCGTTCTTGTCGACTGCCCAGGCGCGCTGACCAGCACGGTCGTAGACGACTCGCTTGCCGCTTCCCGAGTTGGGTGGCAGGGGCGGCGCATCGGGACCGCTGGTCGCCACGAACGAGAGCGGGTAGCCGAGCAGGTCGACGGCGCCGTTGGCCGGCGGCGGTGTTCTCACCACCAGCGAGGTTTCGTCGGGCCACACATCCAGGGCGAGTGCTGTCTCGCGACCGACAACGCCATCGACGAAGAGATCCTTGTCTTGCTGCAGCTTGTTGACGGCGCTGAAGGTGTCGTTATCGAACTGCCCGGTGGGTGATCCGCTGAGGTAACCGCCAGCGACGAGGGCCTGTTGCAGACAGCTGACTGCGACACCGGAGTCGCCGATGCGAAGTTCACGCTTGTCGAGCACGCAGCTAACCGAGCCAGCCAAGGGCTCAGGGCCGCTGACGTCTTGTTCGGTGGCCTGGAGTTGAGCGGGAGCCCCGGCGACGGTCGTGCTGGTCGCGTCACCTACAAGGCCAGGGGTTGCTGCTGCGACGGTGGTCGACGACGCCTCAGGCATGACCTGCGAGTTCGGCGCAGCCGCGGTCGCTGACGAGGGTGAGTTTTGAAACACCGACTGAGCCAGCGAAATCACACCGATCAGCGCTGCGCCGGCACCAAGTACGGCCAAGGCGCGCCGGGCATCGCGCTGGGCGCTAGATGTGGGCCGGGTCGATCGTCGAGGTTGGTACGTCATTGGGTGTTGTCGAATCGGGAGGAATGAAACATGCCGAAACCCAATTCTAGCGAAGATCGCGCCCGGAAGGCAGACACCATGGATACCAAACAGGTCACTGTCGGCCCTTGTGGCCCGTTGTGACATGGTATTGCGATGGCGACATGGGTTGTGCTGCTGCGCGGCGTCAACGTGGGCGGTGCCAACCGGCTGGCAATGGCCGAACTTCGGGACCTGATCACCTCGCTCGGTCACACCGAGGTATCGACATACATCCAGAGTGGAAACATCGTGCTGACGTCAGCGCGGACCGACCGGGCAGGCCTGGCCGCAGAGATCTGTGGCGGCATCGAAGCGACGTTTGGCTTGGTGGTCTCGGCCGTGCTGCGCACCCCCGACGAACTGCAGGCGACCTTGGCAGCGAATCCGTTCGCAATCGAGCCGAACGCGACACGCGTGCTGGTCACGTTCCTCGCCGATGTTCCGTCACCCGACGACGTGGCCCGTTTGGAGCCCGATCGCTTCGTGCCCGATCGATTCGAGTTGCTCGGTGCCGAATTGTTCGCCCACTACCCCAACGGCTCCGGACGGTCGAAGATGACGCTCGACTATTTCGAGAAACGGCTCGGCGTCCGAGGCACTGCGCGCAACCTCAATACGGTCGCCAAGCTGGTCGAGCTGTCGACGGGTTGACACTACGATCGCCGCATGTCCGCAATCGCCAAGCTCACTGTCTTCGCACTCGACTGTGCCGAGCCTCGCCGTCTCGCCGAGTTCTATTCAGGCATCACCGGTTGGGAAGTCGATCACGACGATGGTGACTGGGTGCAGTTGCACAGCGATCACGGCGCGACGCTGGCATTTCAGTTGGCCCCTGATCATGAGCCGCCGCAGTGGCCGAGTTCGGAGCATCCGCAGCAGGCGCACATCGATTTCGACGTCGATGATCTCGATGCCGGCGAAGCAGCCGTCGTTGCGCTGGGCGCGCGCAAGGCCGAGGTCCAGCCCGAACCCGGTGCGTTTCGGGTCTTCCTCGATCCGGCGGGTCACCCGTTCTGCTTCGTGCTGGCCGACTAGATCCCAAACGAGGTCACGGCAGCTGGCCGACGTGCGCCAGGGCGAGCCGGATCAGCCGATCGTGGCCACCGGTCATCTCCCGGCGCACCTGCGCGGTCATGACCTCCGTTGGTGTGTACCAGCCGAGGTCGAGCGCTTCCTGTGTGGGTTGACAATCGCCGGCCACGGGCACAACGAACGCCAGGCTGACTGCGTGATGCCGAGGATCGTGGAAGCCGCTGATGTCCGGATCGGGAAAGTACTCGACCACGGTGAACGGGGCCACCTCGGGTGGGACCCGTGGCAGGGCCACCGGGCCAAGATCCTTTTCGAGGTGTCGCAGCAGCGCGTCGCGCACGCGCTCGCCGTAGAGCACTCGGCCGCTGACGACCATGCGGCTGATCGTGCCGTCTGCGGCTTGACGCAGGAGCAGCCCGACGTGGGTGACGACGCCGACTTCGTTGACTCTCACAGGCACGGCGTCGACATAGACGAGGGGCACGTTGGCGCGGATGTTGTCGAGCAGCTCGTTGTCGAGCCAGCCGGTTTTGGTATCGAGTTGTTCGCTCACATTGTTCCCGTGAAGTAGCCGTTGACATCGATGATGACATGTGTGGCGACGTTGACGAAGGTATTCAACGTCCCGGCGGCTGAGAGCTTGATCAGTGCGGCGTTGGCCACTGGTGTCGCGGCGACGTAGTTGAGGTTCGATGCAAGCGGGAACGTCCCGTCGGTCGGGTAGGCCGTGACGAAGCCGGCGCCTGTCGCTTGGTCCGACGTGATGTTCATCGAGATCGCCCCGGCGCCCGGTGGCACGCTGGGGGACGAGCCGGCCAACGGCACCGTGACAGTCGACTGGCCGGCGTGGATCGAGTGTGGCGGGAACCGGCTGTCGTAGAAGCGGCTAGGTGCCACCGGTACGAAGAGTCCGACGCCGCTGACGACCGGCTGGGAGGTATCGGTGATGTAGCCCATGACGTCGACGACGATGTGCGCGCTATGGGAGGTGAACACACTGATGGTTCCGCCGGCCCCGAGTGGCACGATCGCATGTGTGGCGGCAGTCTCGCCTGCGACGTAGTCGACCGTCGACGTTTGCCCAGGTGAAGCGCCCGTTGGTAACGCTTGTAGGAAGCCTGCGCCAACCGGTTCCGTCCCGGTCACATTGACGACCAGCGCGGAGACCCCGGTCGTCGGCACGATTCCGGCGGGAACGTCGACTCTGACGGCCTCGCCAATAGCAGGCTTGTGCGGACTCCAGCCGGACGGAAGTGGGCCTGATTCGGCCGGGCGTGTGTCGAGGGCGCGGCGCGGGTTGATCGGTACGAAGCGCCCGGCTGCTGTTGCTTCGGACGGTACGAAGGAACCCATCACGTCGACGATGATGTTCCCACCCGTTGGTATGAATATCGAGATCGAGCCCTGGCCGAGTGGCACGATGGCAAAGTTCGGTCGAATCTGGCCCGGCGCAGCGATGTTGATCGTCGAGAAGCCGCCGATTGCGCCACCGAGGGTTGGCAATGCCTGAACGTAGAACTGGGTGATTGCGTCGGTCGACGTGACATTGACGGCGACGGAGGTGGCGGTCGCGGGAACGACACCCGAGGATGAGATCGGCAGGTCGATGATCGAATACTGGGGGTACGGACCGACCAGATTCGATGGACCGATGAACGATTCGGGTCGTGTGTCGAGCAGTCGAACGGGCACGTCAAGTGCGGAGAACGCGCTCGGCCGAGAATCAGCAGCGGCCGGTGGCGTGGCCGGCAATCGGATCTCGCCGACTCCGAACGCATTGTCGGGCCCGGCGTCGCCGCGATCAATGACGAGATGTTTGATCAGTGCGGCCAGCGGCATGCCCGGAGCAGCGAGGCCGCGGCCCATCAACAATGCCGCCATGCCCGCTGCCGCCGGAGACGCCGCACTGGTGCCGTTGAAGCACATCGGATAGATCGTGCTGGCCACACATGACGGGGCGGTGACGTCGGGCTTCACACGCCCGTCGTTGGTCGGACCCCGCGAGCTGTATGAGGCAATCCCTGTAACACCATTCGCCGGATCGATCGCGCCGACCGCGACCAGCGACGGATTGCGCGAATCGACCACCGGCTTGGCCGCGCTGTACGCAGCAGAAGTTCGGCCAGCCTCGATCAGGCCGTAGAACGTGGCCACCTCGACGGTGTCGGGCACCGCGGGCGAGTAGTGGGCCTCGGCGCGAATGCGGAGGAACAGGGCCTGCCCGGCGCCGATGCTGAACTGCAGATCGACGGCCTCGAGCGGAGAAGCACCACCATTCTGCCGAGCGTCGACATCGACCACGTGCGTTGCCGCGTTCTCGGCGTTGCCTACCCAGATCTCGACCGCGTAGTCGGTCATCTCGCTAGCGGGCAGGTGCCAGTCGTTCGCCCAGCGGACGCCATCGAAGGCGACGCCGCCCCCGACGGGGTTGATGCGCAACATGGTGTCGACGCCTGGACCATTCAAGAAGTCGACGTAGCCGAGGGCATCGATGCCGTCGGTGTAGCGCCCGTAGCCGGACTCGGCGTCGTTGCCGCCGGAGTTGAACCACGTGATGCTGCGGGCGCCGGCGTAGTCGACGACGGCGTCGAGCGGGCCAGTGCCATTGCCTGGTCCGTCGTATGGCGCACCGAGCGAACGGGTGATGATGTACACACCGTTCTGCACGAACCAGTCGATCGCCGCCTGGGTCTCGGCGGTGGTGGCCGTGGTCGCAAGGAACAGTTCGGCGCCAGGCGCCATGTCCTTGAGGATCTCGGCAACGGCGACACCGTGACGGTCGCCCATCGTCGAATTGATCTGCCCGGCGGTGCACAAGCCCTCCGTCAGGTCGGGGCAGAACTGGTGCGCGGCATCGGGCACCGGCCCGATCTCGCCGGTGTTCCAGAACGTGAGATCAAAGAAGTCGATGATGCCGACGCGCACATTGCCGGTGATGCCGGCCTGATGCCACGCACCGGCGTTGGTGAGTTGCACCTCGTCGCCCACGACTGTCCCGAAACCGGCTGCTTCGTTGCGCGGTACCCGGTTGATTCGCAGCGGGGACTGGACGTATTCGGCGGCGTCGACCGATGACAGGCCATCGACAGCCCCAGCGGGCATGAGGGCTTGCACCAGTTGGCCGTTGACGGAACCGGTGACAGTGCCACCGAGTCGGTTGACGGCCCGCCTGACGGATGCGTTGTCGGTTGTCAGTACTTCCACCGAGACCAATGGATCGCGGCGGCCATCCACGCGTCGGGCCAGAGCGCGAGCAATGTCGACCCGTAGTTCTGGATCGGTGTTGGCGACGGTGCGCGCAATCGGCGATCGAGCTGCGACTCGCGGTGCAGCTCCAATGCCCAGCGACCCCAGCACTGCGGCGATCACCACCAGAACGGCACCCAGCGTTCGTCGTGTCATTCGAGGTCTATCGCTTCTTTCCACGTCGTCGGCGGCTCGGCAGCGGATCGGATCTCGGTTGTGGTGGCGCGATCACCGAAACGACGTCGTCAACCGGCACCGTGATCCCCTCGTTGTCGATGTCGACCGGCTCGTCGCTCGCGGCCATCACGATCGGGGCTTCCTCCTTCGGCTTGCGGCCGAGGGCTTGATCGAGCCCGAGCATGCCCGCGGCGACGATGGCTCCTGCGGTGCCATGGCGGCGCCGCGCGGCGGGAATTGGATCGAAGGCCTGCAGCGGTTCGATCTCGTCGTCGGGCGCTGACATGGCCTCACGATACCGGTGAGCATGCCGCGCCAGCCCGCTGCTCCCGACTACGATGCGGCTGTGCCCGAGGGGGAAGCGCTTCACCGCACGGCCGCTGCGCTGCGAACGGCCCTGGTAGGCAGGGCTGTGCTGTCGTTCGAGGCACCCCATCTCGATGGTCCCCCGCCTGCAGCGGGTCGCGTGATCGAGCTCGTCGAGAGCCACGGCAAGCAACTCGACGTGGTGTGGGACGACGGTCTGATCCTGCACACCAATCTGCTCTTCGGTGGAGCATGGCACCTGTACCGAACTGGCGAGAGCTGGCGCAAGCCATCGTCACAGCTCCGGGTCAGCATCACCGTCGACTCGTTTTCTGCTGTGTGTTTCGGAGCTCGCACCGTCGAGACCTACCGCGAGTTCGATACTCATCGCCATCCAGGATTCGGTCGCACGGGCCCCGACTTGTGTGCGCCGTCACCGGATCTTGGCTCAGCCGTCGACGCCCTGTGTGAGTACGGCGACCTCGATGCACCCATCGCCGAGGCGTTGCTGGATCAGCAGGTTGCGTGTGGCGTTGGCAACGTGTTTCGCAGCGAGATCCTGTGGGCATGCGGGCAGCATCCGTTTGCTCCCGTGTCGATGTTGGCTCGCAACGATCTGCAGCTAATCATCGCGACCGCCACCAAGGTGCTGCACGCCAATGTGCACCCGGCATCGGCGGTGCCCTCGGCACAGCGATCCGATCTTGCGGTCTACGGCCGCAACGGACAGCGATGCCCGCGATGCGGCGACACGATCGAGGTTCGACGGCTCGGCGAGCAGGCACGGTTGTTGTATTGGTGCCCGGGGTGCCAGGTGCATCGCGGGCCGCGTGTGGCACCGGCATCAGCCGAGCAACGCCCGATGGATCCACATCCGGCGGCAGCGAAGTTTCTGTCGGAGTTGCCGTGGAGGCGCCGAGACACGCTTGCTGGCTGAACCGGCTTCAGCCGGTGCGGACGCCTGCAGGCAGGTTGTCGATCACGTTGAGCCAGCCAGCTTCGAGCTGCGTCGGCTGATCGAAAGCAGGATGTGGCCGGCCGATGAGATGCTGGTAGGCGTTGGTGGCAAGCGCGATTGCGACCACGTCTCCAACGTCGAGCGCTCTGACAACCGCTGCCTCTATCGACAGTGTCGCTTGTGGCCGGTCGTCGAGTTGGGCATGAGCACTGGCAGCGCCGATGTACGCGAACACTTCGTCGAGGTATGTCGCACCCGCCGCGTTGGCCACCTTCGCAGCGTGCTCGAGCGCTTCGGCCGGCGAACGCAGCGTGGCGTACAAGAGCGCGGCAGCTGCGTTGGTGAAGGGATGGGGGAGCGCCTTTGGGTTGAGTTTGACGTACGCCACCATGGCCTCGTCAACTCGACCGAGTTGCAGCAATCCAACCAGTCGAGCAATGTGCGGTTCGAAAGCCGAGCCGTTCAACTCATCGGTTTCGGCGATGGCGCGATCGGCGATCGCCACGGCAGTCGCACCGTCACCGCGGTGCATCGCCGCGCCCGCCACAGCCATCAACGGAAACGGACCCTGCACTGACATGTCGGCCAGCGAGAGTAGTTCTTCGGTGGTTCGTTGCGCGGCACCTGCTTGGCCAAGGGCGATCTGGGCGCGTAGTAGGGGCGCCGTCGCCTGGATCAACCCGAACTTGTCGTTGAGCTTCTTGAATCGTGACCGTGCCTGATCGGCAAGATCGGCGGCGTCGCCGAGGTCGCCTTGCCACAGCCGCAGATCGGCGAGCAGCGTTTGCATCATTCCGACCGCCCACTCATCGCCGCGCTGATCGGCTTCGCGTATGACCAACTCGGCCAAGGCCTCGGCTTCGGCGAAGTGGCGTTCGAAGAACTCGACGAAGGCGAGCAGGCCGAACGCCCATCCAACCCCGCCGCGGTCACCGAGCTTGTCAAGGGTCTCGGCGGCATGATTGAGCCGATCGCGCGCCATCTCCATGTCCCCGGACAGGAATGAGATCCACGCTCGGTGCTGCTCGAGCCAGGCCAGGCCGCGCTGGTCGTCGAGCAGGTGATACAGCGTGTCTGCCTCACTGAAGAACCACTCGGCATCGGTCAGAGATCCGCCGAACAGTTCGATGAATCCGCGAGCTCGCAGGGCGCGTGCGAGGCGATCTGGCCGCTCGACGGTTCGCAGGAGATCGACCGCCTGACCCAGTTCGAGTCGCGCCTCGGCGAGCCGACTGGCGGCGTGATGCATGCTGCCGAGCAGACGGTGGGCGTCGCCCTGTGCAGTCACATCGCCGCGTTGTGCCGCGCTGGCCAGCGCACTGTCGAGATCGATACGCGCCGCGTCGAAATCGCGCAGATCGAGGAGCGCCCCGGCCCTGATCAGCTGCAGTTGAACGCGACGCCGCTCGTGTTCAGCACCCGGTGGTAGCAGCTCGAGGGCGCGAGTGGAGTGGCGGATCGCGACGCGCATGTTGCCGTTGTCGTCGGCGCGTTCGGCGGCAGCGGCCAACAGTTGTACCGCTTCGTCGGCGATGTTGCGGGCAACTCCCTCGACGGGTCCGAGTTCTTTCACCAACTCGGCGGCCGTGGCAGTGTGGTGAGCGCGATCATCGAGCCCGGCGGGGAAGTTGGCCATTGCCTTGGCAACGCCGGCGTGGCGTCGAGCGCGTGCCGCCTTGGTCAGGGTCTGGTACGCCGCGTCGCGCACCGAGTCGCTGCGGAACTCCCATCGCCGGCCGCGCACCTCGAGCAACCCGAGGTCGTCGAGCTCGCGGACTTTGGCTGGGTCGAAGCGCTGGCCCAACTCGTTGGCAAACGTTTGCAGCGAAGCGATGGCTCCCGACGTCCCGAGTGTCGCGGCATTTTCGATGATCTGCCTCTGGTCGGGTGAGAGTTGATCGAGCCTGGCGATGATCAGGGCTCTCAGCGAGTTGGGCAACTCGCGTATGCCGCCCCCGGCCGCGGCGAGTGCTGCCAGCTCGTGCAGGAACAAGGGGTTGCCGCCACTTCGCTCATACAGAGCCGTGAGTAGTTTTGGATCGGCACATTGGTCTGTGAGCAACTGCGCAGCAAGCTCCTCCGTGGCTGCTTGGCCGAGCGGCTGCAGGTTCAAGGAGACGACGGTGGCCCGCTCGGTGTGCGGTGGCCAGGCGACATCGCTGCCGGGCCGCATGGCGGTAATGAGAGCGAACGGGCTGCGGCTCAGCGCTGTCATGAGGTGTTCGAGCAACCCGATCAGCGCCGGGTCTGCCCAGTGCAGGTCGTTGATCGACAGCACCACCGGGCGATCCTGCGTGCGGAGCTCCAACACCCGGGCCACGGCGCGATGGATCGCGGCTCGAGCTTCCGGTGCCTCGAGCTTGTCGATGGGCGATGGGTGGCCGATCAGATGCACGAAGACGTCGACCATCCGCTCGATCTCGATGTCGTCGACGCTCGACGACAGTTGCGTCGCGCGTTGGCGGGCGACGTCTCGGATCTCGTCGATGGGAAGCGTGATGTCGAGGTCGAGATAGCGGCACAGTGCGCTGGCGATGGGAAACCACACGTTGGCCTCGCCGTACGGCACGCAGGCACCTTCCAGCACCGCAGCATCGACCGAGTTGTGCAGGTAGTCGATCAGTTCGTCGGCCAGACGCGATTTGCCGACGCCGTTCTCGCCCGAGATCGCCAGCAGCACGCTGCGGTTGGCGATCGTGACCAGATCGAGCGCGGCGCGACCAATCGCCAATTCCGGTTGGCGACCGATCAGCGGGCCATTGCGTCCTCGCCTCGATCGACTCCCGGGTGGAGCGGTCGCCTCGACTGCGAGCCAGGCCTTCACGCTTTGGGCGCGACCTCCGACGTCGAGTTCACCGGCGGGCTCGAAGTGGATGGCTTGCGATGTTAGTGCGTACGTGGTGTGGCCGACCAGGATCCCACCGGGCGGAGCAGCGCTCTGCAAACGCGACGCCGTGTTGACCACGTCGCCCATCGCGGTGTACTCGGTGCCGGCGAGTGTGCCGACCAATACCTCACCGGTATTGATGCCGACGCGCATGCGAACGTCAGCGCTGCCGGAGAGGCCCGATGTGCCGACGAAGTGAGCGAGTGTGGCCTGCATGCGCAGCGCCGCACGCACGGCGCGCTCGGCGTCGTCCTCGTGTGCGACGGGGGCGCCGAACAGGGCGAGAATTCCATCGCCGAGAATCTTGTCAACACGTCCGCCGAACGACGTGATGTCATCGACGAGTAGCTGGAAGCACGAGTCGATCAATCGCTTGACGGCCTCGGGATCGCGGTGCTCGGCCAACGCCGTGAAGCCAACCAGATCAGCGAAGAGCACCGTGGTGATGCGGCGTTCTTCAGCCTGTGTGGCCGTGATCGCGTATCCACACGATGAGCAGAACCTGGCGTCTGCAGGAATTTCGGACGCACAGGACGGACACAGCATGATGTGCTGAGCGTAGGACAGATCCGCCCGCCTGCGAACGTTGAATAGCCGTTTCACCCCCCGGTCTTCACCCATCTCTGCGAGCCGTTGCTGACGAACGTCACCTCATCTGGGGGTGCACGCCACCCTCAGCGTTGATACAAATAGTCCCATGACTGAGACATTGACGACGGCTGCTGCCGCTGGCGCAGTAGATGCGACGAAGATCTACGGCGAGGGTGACAGTGAGGTGAGGGCCCTCGATGGTGTGACGGTGGCATTCGAGGCGGGCAGGTTCACGGCCATCATGGGTCCCTCGGGATCGGGCAAAAGCACGCTGATGCACTGTCTGGCTGGCCTCGATTCGCTGACGCAGGGTGCGGTCTACATCGGCGACACCTACCTCGCCTCGCTGAACGACAAAGAACTCACCGTGCTACGTCGAACCGCCGTCGGGTTCATCTTTCAGGCATACAACCTGGTACCGACTCTGAACGCGTATGAGAACATCACCTTGCCGTTGCTGCTCGGTGGTACGTCCGGCGATCAGCAGTGGATCGACAATGTGATCGACACGGTTGGACTTCGTGACCGGTTGAAGCACCGTCCCAGCGAACTCAGCGGCGGCCAGCAGCAGCGCGTCGCCGTGGCCCGCGCCATGGCCAGCCAGCCGAAGATCATCTTTGCCGACGAACCCACCGGCAACCTCGACAGTCACGCCGGCGCCGAGATTCTCCACTTCATGCGCAGCGCCGTCAGTGAGCTCGGTCAGACGATCGTGATGGTGACCCACGACCCGAATGCTGCGAGCTACGCCGACCGGGTCATCTTCCTTGCCGACGGCAAAGTGGTCGACGAGATGCTCGAGCCCACAGCCGACCTCGTGCTCGACCGCATGAAGCGTTTCGGTGAGTGAGCGATGTTCAAACTTGCGCTGAAGGGCATCCTGGCTCGTAAGGGCCGCCTGCTGCTCACCTCTCTTGCAGTCATCTTGGGTACGTCGTTCCTGGCGGGTACCTATATTTTCTCTGACACGCTGACCAAATCGTTCAACGACTTGTTCGCCGACGTGTTCGAAGACACCGACGCCTACGTGCGCTCGTCGGTCGTCATCGAAGGTGATTTCGGGTCCGAAGAGCGCCAGCGCATCCCCGACGCGCTGGCCGCCGATGTCGCCAATGTGCCCGGTGTGCGAACGGCCGACCCCAGCGTGTTCGGTTTCGCCCGGGTGATCGGCAAAGACGGAAAGCCGGTGGGGTCCGATGGAAATGGTCCACCGACATTTGGATCATCGATCTCGGCAGACGAGGCGTTTTGGACGATCAGCGAAGGCCGCCTTCCTGCCGGAGACAGCGAAGTCGCGCTCGACTCCGCCGTTGCCGACAAGGCGGACTACCCGATCGGCGACACCGTGAAAGTGGTTGCTCAGGGCGGCTCGCGCGAGTTCACCCTGGTGGGTATCGCCCGATACGGCGATGTCTCGTCGCCGGGTGGTGCAACGTTCGCGTTGTTCGACATCGCAACGGCACAGTCGTTCGTGGGCAAGCCCG
>JANOJI010000271.1:0-7845 GCA_031408175.1 Ilumatobacteraceae bacterium | reverse complement strand
TGACGAAATGATCAATCTCACGTGGATGAACGATGCGCGTACTGTCGATCCTCGGGATTTGGACGCGGAGCCGGCGCGCCTGCTCGGATTCTGAGCTGCTCGAGTCGCCACGTGAGGCGGCTCGGCTCTCGCGGTGTTGCGCGCAGCTGCGACGATGAGCGCCATGGCCATCGATTTCACACTCTCGCCTGCATTGGAAGACATCCGGCTTCGAGTCAGAACATTCGTCGACGACGTGGTGAAGCCTGGCGAGGCCAAGATCGGCGATCCGGAGCGGATGGACCGCAAGGAGTACCTGTCGTTGCTGCTGAGCATGCGGGATGCAGCCAAGGCGGCAGGACTGTGGCTGCCGCACATGCCCAAGGAGTGGGGCGGCATGGGCTTGGGCCACGTCGAACTGGCGATGGTGCAGGCCGAGGCGGCCAAAGCCTCGTACGGCCCGTTCGTGCTCAACTGTCAGGCGCCCGATGAAGGCAACATGCACACCTTGCTGCACTGGGCCACGCCCGAGCAGAAGGAGAAGTACCTGCGCCCGCTGTGCGACGGCCACAAGATGAGTTGCTTCGCGATGACGGAGCCAGAGGTCGCCGGCAGCGACCCGACGCTGATTCGCACGACGGCGGTGCAAGACGGTGGCGAGTGGGTGATCAATGGTCACAAGTGGTTCATCTCCAACGCTCGTCGGGCCGCGTTCGCGATCCTCCTGGCACGCACTGAGGACAACCCCGATCTGCCGCAGGCGGCCAACACAGCGTTCATCGTCGACATCCCGTCGTCGGGATGGAAGCGGGTGCGCGAGGTCGAGACCATGCACGGTGGCACCGGCCACAGTGAGATCGTCATCGAAGATCTGCGAGTGCCCAACGCCAACATGTTGGGCGGTCGCGGCCAGGGCCATCTGTTGGGCCAGTACCGCCTCGGGCCGGCCAGGCTGGCGCACTGCATGCGCTGGATCGCACAAGCGGAGACGGCCCTCGACATGATGGTCGATCGTTCGTTGTATCGCTATTCGCATGGCTCGGTGCTGGCCGAGAAGCAGGGCATCCAATGGATGATCGCGGACTCGACGATGGAGTTGTACCAAGCCAAGTTGATGGTGTTGCACGCCGCCTACCGCATCGATCAGGGCCTCGACTTCAAGTCGGAGGTGTCGATGGCCAAGCACTTCGTGGCCAACATGCTCGGCCGGGTCATCGACCGATCGATCCAGGTGCACGGCGCGCTGGGTTACTCCACCGATACGCCGCTCGCTCACATGTACCAACACGCCCGCTGGGCCCGGTTTGCCGATGGTGCCGACGAGGTGCACCAGATGCGTATTGCCCAGCGAACGATCGCCGCCTACCGCGACCACGGCTCGACGCGCACTGCCACTGGCGACCTTCCCGTGTAAGGAGCACCCATACGAGACGGTCAGCCGGGTGGCAGTAGCACGTCGCCCATGACGTGGATGATGCCATTCGTGGCCACCACGTCGCCCGAGGCGATCTCGAATCCGTTGATCAGTACCTTGTCGCCGTCGCGGGTGACATCGAGGTCAAGGCCCGCCACGGTCGTCAACTTGCCCGGCTGGAGATCGGTCAGCTTCAACGCCCCCGGCACGACATGGAACGTCAGCACCGTGGCCAGCAACTTCGGGTCGTCCTGCACAGAGTGCAAGGCGTCGACCGGCAACTTGGCGAATGCGGCATCCGTCGGCGCGAACACGGTGAACGGTCCGGCGCTGCGCAGGGTTTCGGTCAAGCCAGCGTCCACGACCATGCCGGCGAGTTGGACGAAGACACCAGCGGACAGAGCGGTTCCGACGATGTCGAAGAGTTGTGGCGGCGCAACGGTGGTTGTCGTCGCTGCTGTCGCCGTCGGCAGCGTTGTCGTCACCGCAGCGTCGCTCGGGTCGTCACTGCACGCCGCACCGCCGAGGGCAAGCGCTACAGCCAGAATGGTCACACGGAAAGTGGAGGTCACACACCCGAAGGTACGCATGAGCCGAGTTGACGGGGAGAGTCGCCTGACCTTGTCGCTCGGGCCAAACGTCCCGATCGGTCAGCGGTCGATGAGCGGTTCGGCTGCCGGAACCTGCCAGTCGTCGGGCATCTTCGAGAAGTCGAAGAACGGGTCCTCGTCGCCGGCGGCTACGGCATCTTCGATCTGGTCGTAGAAGCCTCGACCGGTCTCCTCGGCGAATGTGATGTGCACCTCGTCGACATCGCCGAGCGACGGCCGCTGCACATACTCGGGGAAGGTCGCTTCGGCCGCATCGCCCTCGGAGTAGCCGCGCGCAAACATCTGCTTGAGGATTCCGAAACCGTCGTTGCGTACCAATGTCCCGCCGCGGGCAGAGCCGCCGAGGTCGCGCATGTGCGCCTGGAACTTCTCGAGGTCGTGTGTGTCGTAGGCGACGTGCTGGCAGGCGTGGTCGCCGTGACGATCGACGAACTTGGTGACCTGCGACTTCTTGGCGCGGTCGATGCCCTCGATCAGGGCGACGCCGAAGTCGCCGTAGTCGATGCACCAGATCTTCATGCTGCTGTCGGGATCGCCGGGTCGAACATCGTCGATGCGGTTGATCAAGCTGCCGCCTTCGACCTCGATGTGAAACCAGGCCCACTTCTCGATGGTGCCAGCAGAGCAGGCGTACGTGATGTGATCGACCTTTTTGATGAATGACATGCGCACATTTAAACCAAGATGATCAATCAAGATCAAGAGTAGTGACCAGTATGCGTTAAGATTGCTCTCATGTTGCGCAGCATGGTCGATTCTTTGCTCTCGGGATTCGGCCAGGGTGATCAGCTTGGATGATCGTGCGTCGGGACTCGATTCGCTCGATCGCCGCCTGATCGGTCGATTGCGGGCCGCGCCGCACTCGACTGTGTCAGACCTGGCACGTGTGCTCGGCTGCGCGCGCGGCACGGTCCTGACGCGAATCCGTCGCTTGGAGGAGCGGCGGGTGATCGTCGGCTACGGGCCCGATATCGACCCGACGGCTGCTGGGCTCGGTGTGTTGGCATTCACCACGCTGGCCATTTCACAGGGCTCGCATGGTCGAGTCGTAGCTCACCTGCGCACGATTCCGGAGATCATGGAGATCCATACGGTCACCGGGTCGGGCGATCTGCTGGTGCGCATCGTGGCGCGCTCCAACGATCACCTCCACCTCATCTTGCAGCGCGTCGTGTCGTCCCCCGATGTCAATCGCACCGAAACACAGTTGGCGCTCAGCAGCACCGTGTTGCGAACGACGGCTGATCTTGTCGCCGACGCGACCTAGTCGGTGATGCCGAACACCGCCCGAAAGCGATCGAGATTTTCAACCGAAGGGCGCAGCGGGTCGTAGTCGACTTCGGGGTGCGGCTGCACGACGTCCCAATGCTCCGCCATCATTCCGTCGCTGTCGAACCGCAAGAAGTCGGCGATGACGACCGCCGGCAGCAGTTTGTGGAGGATCACGAAGTCGCCGCTGGCAAACAAATGGATCGGTCGCCAGTCGCGTCGCCCCGGCCGCTTCCATGCCACCTCGTGCAGGTAGTGACGCAACCCTTCGCGGCCCTGTCCGATTCCCGGAGTGTGTTGGATGTAACCCGCAGCGACATAGCGGTCGACCAGCGACAGATCGTCGCCGTGCATGCAGTCGCTCATGAAGTGCAGCACGGCGTTCTCGTTGTCGGTGAGGTCGGTGCGCTGGCGCGGATCCCACGGGTTGTCGAACATGGTCGGAGAGTTTCCCAGAGCTACGGTGTCGCCACCGATCTGGAAAGGGGACACGTGAGGGCTGCGGTTGCGACCGGTATCAACGAGGACAAGCCGTTGTCGATGCTCGAATTGCGCGACGACTGGCCAGACCCGATCGCACCGGAGGGACACGCGTTGGTCCGCGTCGCCTCGACGTCGATCAACATGCACGACCTGTGGTCGATGCGCGGCGTGGGAGTGCGCGCCGACCAGTTCCCGATGGTGCTCGGGTGCGATATCGCCGGGTGGGACGATCGCGGCAACGAGGTTGTTGTGTCGGGCTCGTTCGGCAATCCCGACGCGGGGCACGGCGACGAATCGTTCGATCCCGCACGGGCGTTGGTGTCGGAGCGCTTCCCCGGCTCGTTCGCGGAGTACACCATCGTGCCGACCCGCAATCTGGTGTCGAAACCTGCGTACATGACGTTCGACGAAGCGGGATGCATCACGGTCGCATGGACGACCGCGTACCGCATGTTGTTCACCCGCGGGTACGCCGAGCCGGGCGAGACGGTCCTCATTCAAGGCGCGGGCGGTGGCGTGGCAACCGCTGCCGTAGCGCTCGCTCGTGCGGCCGGGCTGCGGGTCGTCGTCACCAGCCGCTCAGCCGACAAGCGCCAGCGGGCGCTGACGATGGGCGCCCACGAGGCCGTCGAGACCAACGCCCGGCTGTCGGCGCCCGTCGATCTCGTGATCGAGACGGTCGGCGAAGCGACATGGAAGCACAGCCTGCGCAGTGTGCGACCGGGCGGCAGGATCGTGGTGTCTGGGGCGACCACCGGTAGCGACCCCAGCGCCGATCTGGCCAGGGTCTTCTACCGGCAGATCTCGATCATCGGTGTCAGTGGTGCGAGCCGCGTCGAGACCGAGCACTTGCTGCGGTTCATGGAGGCGGCCGACCTGCACCCCGTGGTCGACTCGGTGTATCCGTTCGAGCAGATTCACGCTGCCTTCGAGCGTGCACAGCATCCGGACCTGTACGGCAAGGTGATCGTGCGTGTGGGTCAGTTGTGAGCGTATTGCTGCCGGCGTTGGGCGGCGAATTCGGTGACCACGCGGCGGCCCTCAGTGTCGACGGTGAGGCGGTGTCGTGGTCCGAACTGCTCGGGCGATCGGCTGCGGTCGCGCAACATCTCGCTGGCATGACCGCTGTGGCACTCCGGGCCACACCCACACTCGACACCGTCGTTGGTGTGGTGGCCGGTCTCATTGCCGGTGTGGTGGTGGTGCCTGTGCCCGCTGACGCCGGCCCGATGGAACGCGAGCACATGCTTCGCGACTCGGGCGCTGCCGCGACGATCGGTGATCCACAGTGGGCGGAGGTCACCCTGCCGCACGTTCCGATCGGAGGCGAAGCCGAATGGACAGGTGTTGAACCTTCGCCCGACTCGACTGCATTGGTCATGTACACGTCGGGCACGACCGGTTTGCCGAAAGGCGTCGTGCTGTCACGCCGCGCCTTGGCCGCCGATCTCGACGGACTTGCCGAGGCGTGGCAGTGGACACCTGCCGACACGCTGATACACGGCCTGCCACTGTTTCATGTGCACGGGCTGGTGCTGGGCGTTCTCGGTGCGCTGCGGGTGGGATCACGTCTCGTGCACACTGGCAAACCCACGCCCCAGGCCTACGCGGGCGCCGAGGGCACGATGTACTTCGGCGTGCCGACAGTGTGGGGGCGGATCTGTGCAGAGCCGGCGCTCGCCGGCGCGCTGCGCGGCGCCCGCCTGGTCGTCTCCGGTAGCGCGCCGCTGCCCATCGCGTTGTTCGAGCAGATGCAGGCATTGATCGGTCAAGCGCCGATCGAGCGGTACGGCATGACCGAAACCCTCATCACCGTGTCGACCCGCGCCGATTCCGAACGTCGACCAGGCTGGGTCGGCGTGCCGATCGTCGGCGTCGAGAGCCGGCTCGTCGATGACACCGGCGGAGTGATGCACAACGACGGCGCGACGATCGGCGAGTTGCAGATCCGCGGAACGACATTGTTCGACGAGTACCTCAATCGCCCAGATGCTACGGCGGCGTCGTTCGACGGCGACTGGTTCCGAACCGGCGATGCCGCGGTCATCGACGATGGTGGTTTCCATCGCATCGTCGGCCGGCAGTCGATCGACATCATCAAGACCGGTGGTTTCAAGGTCGGCGCCAGCGAGGTCGAGGCGGCGCTGCTGACCCACCCCGGTGTCACCGAGGCTGCAGTCGTCGGCGTCAGCGACCCGGATCTCGGTCAACGAATCGTCGCGTTCGTCGTCTGCAGCGACGTTGACGGTGTGACGCTGATCAACCATGTGGCCGCACTCCTGTCGGTGCACAAGCGTCCTCGCGAGGTGCGTGTTGTCGACGCCCTGCCGCGCAACGCAATGGGCAAGGTCCAAAAGACCCTGCTGAGCTAGACGAACTGGGTGACGAGGTCGCCGATGCCTTCGATCGTGCTGGTTAGTACGTCGCCGGGGTGGAGGAACCGCGGTGGCTTGCGGGCATAGCCGACACCTTCGGGCGTGCCGGTGAAGATGAGATCGCCCGGCAGCAACGGACACAGGGCGGAGAGGTACTCGATCAAGAACGGGATGTCGAAGATCAGCATCGACGTGCGCGAGGACTGCAGGGTCTCGCCGAGGAGCGAGCTGTGGATCGCCAGGTCATGCGGGTCGTCGAACTCGTCGAGTGTGACCAGCCAAGGGCCTGTGGGGCCATACCCGTAGCGGGACTTCCCGAGGCTCCACTGAGGTGCTGGGCCCTTGCGTTGGAGCACGCGGTCCGACAGGTCTTGACCGACCGTGTAGCCGGCGACGTATGACATCGCGTCTGCAGCGCCGACTCGGAAGGCGCGCTGGGAGATTGCGACGACCAGTTCGATCTCCCAATCGGTGTCGACCGGCAACTCGACGGAGTGCGACGGACCGACGATGCAGGTCGGCCACTTGGTGAACACCGTCGGCTCATCGGGCACGCCGAAGATGCCCTCTTGTGCGTGCGCCTTGTAGTTGAGCCCGATCGCGAAGACCTGCGGGGGTCGCGGCACAGGCGCGTGCAACTGCTGCATGTCGACCTCGCCAGGTCCACGGGCGTTGGCCGATTCACCCCAACTCGCGAGGGCCTGCCACTCATCGAACATCCGCTGTGGCTCGGAAGAGAAATGGTTGTCGCTGGCGGTGGCGACGTCGACGACAACGCCGTCGACGAACGTGCTCAGGCGACCGGCGAGATTGAACAGGCGCATGAATGGAGAGCATATGTGGCGACCTGGCGCAGCGAGCTGCGTGAAGGATGAATTACACATTTCTATCGACAGTTCTTATTTGTGTGACTATTGTTGACAGATATGAAAATCGAGTTCTTTCACACGATGAACTATTGGGGGCAGCACGGTGACTCGTGGCCGGCGCCGCCGCGCATCTGCGAGACCGAGTTCGTCAACGCCACGATCGAACACGGCCTGATCGAGTGCGGTGCGGCGCTCGATGCCGGCTTTGATGCGCTGAATTTCGCCGAGCACCACTACTCACCAAAGCAGTTGACACCCAACCCCATCATCTTCGCCGCGGTCGCCGGTCGCCGGTTTCCGGGTTCGCAGATCGGCGTGTTCGGCACCGACCTGCCCTTGAACAATCCAGTGCGCATTGCCGAGGAGTATTCGATGCTCGACAACCTCCTCGATGGTCGCTTGCGAATCGGGATGCTGCGTGGAACTCCCAACGAATACCTGACCTACGGCTCCAACCCATGGGAGTCGCGTGAGCGATACGAGGAAGGGATCTTGCTGCTGAAGGCCTGTTTCACCGAGCCGGAACCGTTCGGGTGGGAGGGTCGCTACTACCGTTTCCGCAACGTCGCCGTGTGGCCGCGTCGCGTGCAGGATCCACACCCGCCCATCTTGATCTCGGGCAACAGCAAGGACGGAGCAATCTTCGCCGGTCGTCATGGTCTCGATCTCGGGTTCTCGTACATGCCTGCCGAGAAGTGCGCAGAGCATGCCGCTCTGTACCGCCAGGCAGCGGCCGAGGCCGGGTGGGAGCCCACCGCCGACAACGTGCAGTACCGCCATTTCATGTACGTCACCCCGACCGACGAAGAGGCACAGAACACGATGAAGTCGCTCAGTGGAGGCGG
>JANOJI010000269.1:0-8417 GCA_031408175.1 Ilumatobacteraceae bacterium | reverse complement strand
AAACGTTGTCATGAGTCGCAATCCTACGGTCGATCCTGCTTCAATGACAGACGGCCTCCACCGAAAGAACGTCGACACCATGCGTGCCCAAGTCGAAGAAACCATCGAAGTCATCCGCCCGGCGCTGCAGGCCGACGGCGGCGACATTGTGCTGCGCGACGTCAACGAGGAGACCGGAGTGATCTCCGTGACGCTGGTGGGTGCGTGCGGCACCTGTCCGGCCAGCACCGGCACGCTGAAGGCCGGTATCGAACGCATCATGCGCGATCGCATCGATGGCGTGACCGAAGTCGTCAACATCGACTAGATGGCAGGCCGCACCCGCCCCGTTGCCGAACTGTTCGGCGCAGCCTGCGACGGAGATCGTTCCGCGTTGGCTCGCCTGTTGTCCTTGGTCGAGCGCGGCGGCGACGAGGCACGGGAGATCGCCCGTCTGGCGCATCCGCGCAGCGGGCGTGGCTATCTCGTCGGTCTCACCGGGGCGCCAGGTTCCGGCAAGAGCACGCTGACCAGCGCGACTATCGGGCACCTACGGGCGTTGGGCGAAGAGGTCGCTGTGTTGGCGATCGATCCGTCGTCGCCGTTCACTGGCGGCGCAATTCTCGGCGACCGGGTTCGAATGCAGGATCACGCCACCGACCCCGGCGTCTTCATTCGCTCGATGGCAACGCGGGGCCATCTCGGCGGTCTGTCCCTGGCCACACCGGAGGCAGCGCGACTACTCGACGCGATCGGTCGACCGTGGACGCTGATCGAGACAGTCGGCGTTGGTCAGGTCGAGGTCGAGATCGCAGGCAAAGCCGACACCACGGTCGTTGTCGTCAACCCTGGCTGGGGCGACTCGGTGCAAGCCAACAAAGCCGGTCTGATGGAGATCGCCGACATCTTCGTGATCAACAAGGCCGACCGCAAAGGTGTCGACGAGACCCGTCGTGATCTGGAGCAGATGCTCGAACTCTCCGACCTGGCCACGGACGCGTGGCGACCGCCGATCCTGCCCGTCGTAGCCATCACCAACGAAGGTGTGGCCGAGTATTGGGACGCAGTTCTCGCCCATCGAGCTGCGATCGAAGCATCGGGAGAGTTGATCCGCCGCCGTCAGTTCCGCGTCGGCGAGGAGTTGCGCGAGATCGTCGCTCGTCGCCTCGAACTGCGTGCCCGGCAGCTGACCACCGGCGAGCGCTGGGATCGCTTGCAGGCCGACGTTGCCGCGCATCTTGTTGATCCCTGGACAGCCGCCGACGAGATGCTCGACGGCATCGGCGGCTAGCGCTTCCGATCAACTGTGAGTCGGATGTCGCGTCAGGAGTCGACACCGGGCTCACAGCTGGTCGGGCCGACGCTCGGAGATGATGACGAGGAGAGTCGCAAGAACGTCGTCGATCCGGCCGAGATCGCTCCACCACAGGTCGGTGATATCCCACCCGAGCCTGCGAAGGGCCCGCTTTCGGGCAGCGTCGCGTCGTTGCGCCTCAGGAGTGGCGTGCCACTTCCAGCTCTGACACTCGATGCCGATTCGGAGGTCTGGAATTGCCAGATCGAGATCGGCCAAGTGCCGTCGACCCTCGTAGATTGGGTACTCGTCGACCGTTGCAATCCCCACGTCGGCGAGTACGCGAGCCGCAAGCCGCTGGAACCAACTGCGCGGCAGGGTGCCGTCGACGCGTTCGTCCAATGCCCGAAGTAGACGCCGCGTAGCCGAGTTCCCGGGCCGGTCGTATCGAGCTGCGACCTGGCGGACCCAAGTCGGATTGATCCCGTCACGCATCGCGCCTTCGAGCGCCCTGATCATGTCGTCGTCCGAGTGCTCGGCAACCTGGATCAGGCACACCGGCAGGATGACCGTCGGAATGCACTCGACCGGAAGTTGGTCCGAACCCTCGAGCACGCGGCTGACGTGGACCTGCGCGTTCGCGTGACGATGTCGGCGCTGGTTGTAGCGAAGCGTGATGTGGATCTCATCGCGTCGATTGAACCCGTCGAGACCGTGCAGTTTCGCCGCAGTCGAGTGTGACGCGACACCACGTGTGGCCAAGGTGGCGACCATCACTCGTTGGTGCCAGGTGTTGGGTGTCGATCTGCTGATGATGACTCGTTGGTCGTCTCGTCGCCAGATCTGCGCCCCGATCAGCGAGGTTTGCTGCCGCCACTGCAGGCTTCTGCGCACTTGGGTCGTCGCTGCCGCACCATGCTGACCGGCCATCAGGAGGTGAATATCGGGTGGTTCGGAGACGTCTTTCATCATCATCAAAGAGGATCAGCGGAATGCCAGGAGCGGAAGAAATGTCACAGCTCGAACTGTTGTGAGTCGGATGCTCCGTCCTGCGCGACACCGGGCTCACAGCCCACCGGTGTCCGATCAACTGTGAGTCGGGTGTCGCGCCGATCGCGACACCTGGCTCACACTCGCTGGCGGGTGGGGGCGCGATCGAGGGAGCGCGTAGGGTGGCGGGCATGGGAGAACTGGTTCTTGTCGAACGACGTGACGACGGCGTAGCCGTCGTCACATTGAACAACCCGAAGGTCAACGCCCTGTCGCTGGGAGTACTCGCCGAGTTGCGAGCCGTCGCCGAGGACTTGGCGGCCCACCCGCCGGGTGCCGTCGTGATCACCGGCGGAGAGCGGATCTTTGCCGCCGGCGCAGATATTAGCGAGTTCGGCGACGCCGAACAGGGCCGCCACATCACCGCAGCGTTCCACGCTGCGCTCAATGCGGTTGCCGAGATTCCGAGATTCGTCATTGCCGCGGTCAGTGGCTACGCCCTCGGCGGCGGATGCGAGTTAGCGCTGGCCTGTGACTACCGAATTGCCGGCGAGCGTGCCGTGTTCGGCCAGCCTGAGATCCTGCTCGGAATCATTCCAGGGGGTGGGGGTTCCCAGCGTCTGCCACGTCTGATTGGGCGCAGCAAGGCCAAAGAGATGATGATCACCGGTCGACAGGTCAAGGCCGACGAAGCGATGCGGATTGGGCTCACCGACGAATTGGTGCCATCGGAGACGCTGCACGAGCGTGCCACGGCCCTGGCGACGGAGGTGGCTCATGGGGCGCTGCAGGCCCAGGCCATGGTGAAGCGTGCCGTCGACGTTGGCATGGGCGAGCCGCTGGCAGCGGCGCTGGCGCTGGAGCGCAAGTTGTTCGAGGCGGTCTTTCACACCAGAGACAGCCAGATCGGCGTGCGAAGCTTCCTGGCCGACGGCCCGGGAAAGGCCGAGTTCGTCGGATCGTAAGGTCGAACTCGCTCGATCGGCCTAGCGGGCCCAGGCGACGAGCCCCATCTCCATCGGGCTGATCAGGTCGACGTGATGCGGGATTGCGCGCACCGTGACTCCATATGGCCCAGCCTCGCCGACGGCGTAGGTGCCTTCGAACGCCTCACTTCCGGTTGGCGCCAGCGTCACGGTGGCGGGTGTGCTGACGAACGAGCCCGACGAATCGATCGGGCCGTGCAACGCCTGCACGGTGACCTCGCCTGCGTCGAGGCCGCCCAATTCGACATGCGCCCGCACGACGCGCTGGTCGCCCTCGTGCGCTGCCGCGGTGTCGACATCGAGGTCGACCACTTTCACGTCGGCCCAGGCGGTGGCGACGTGGTGCTTCCAATTCGACAACGCCTTGCCCCGTGCGGCGTTGTCGCCGAGCATCGATGTGGCACTGGCCGCGGCAGGTTCGTAGAGCTCAGAGGTGTATTCGCGCACCATGCGGGCCGCAGTGACGAATGGTCCCAGTGAACGCCAGTTGTCCTTCATCTTGTTGATCCACTGAATGGGCACCCCGTGGGCGTCGCGGTCATAGAAGAGTGGAACAATCTCGCGTTCGAGGAGGCCGAACAAACTGGTGCCCTCGCGCTGGTCGCGACGAGCGACGTCGGCATCATCACCGGCGGAGGCGATCGCCCATCCGTTCTGTCCGTCGTAGCACTCGTCCCACCATCCATCGAGGATGCTGCAGTTCAACACACCGTTGAGCGCCGCCTTCATTCCACTGGTACCGCATGCTTCGAGTGGGCGGCGTGGGTTGTTGAGCCACACATCGCAGCCGTGATACATGGTGCGGGCGACGGCCATGTCGTAGTCCTGCAGGAACACGATGCGGTTGCCGACCTCGTGTTGGCGGGCGAACAGCTCGATCTCGCGGATCATGTCTTTGCCGGGTTGGTCGGCGGGATGGGCCTTGCCGGCGAAGATGAACTGCACCGGCCGGTCGGCGTCGAGCAGCAGCCGGCGGAGTCGCTCGGGTTGCGACAGCAGCAGTGTTGCTCGCTTGTAGGTGGCGAATCGGCGGGCGAAGCCGATGGTGAGGGCTTGCGGATCCAGCAGGGCCTCACCAAAGTTGGAGCGCACGAACGAGACCAGGTTGGAGCGACCCTTGGTACGGGTCGCCCAGACTTCGCTGGGTGACAGCTTGGCGATCCCCGCCCAGGAGTCCTTGTCGGCTCCGTCCCAGACCGGGCCGACGCTGTTGGTGAGCAGTTCGGCAATTCCGTCGCTGACCCAGGTGTGGGCGTGGACGCCATTGGTGATGGCGCCGATCGGCACTTCCTCGACGGTGACGTCGGGCCACATACCCTGGAACATCTCACGGCTGACGGCCCCATGCAGCTGAGCGACGCCGTTGCTACGGCCGGCAAGTCGCAGACCCATCACCGCCATGTTGAACCGATCGTCGTCGGGCTCGTCGGGTCGGCGACCGACGGCCATCAGTTCGTCGAACTCGACGCCGATCGACGTCGCGAAGCTGCCGAAGTACTTCTGCATCAGATCGTGGGGGAAGCGGTCGATCCCAGCCGGCACCGGCGTGTGGGTCGTGAACACGCCGCCTGCGCGGACGACCTCGATTGCCTCGGCGAAGGTGAGGCCCGATTCGACCAACTCGCGGATGCGCTCCAACGAGAGAAACCCGGCGTGACCCTCGTTGGTATGAAAGACCTGCGGGTGCAGCCCGAGCGCGCGCAAAGCTCGCACACCGCCGATTCCGAGCACCATCTCCTGGCGCAGTCGGTGCTCGATGTCGCCGCCGTACAGGCGGTTGGTGATCGCTGCGACCTCGGGGCTGTTGGCGTCCACCGCCGCGTCGAGCAGGTACAGCGTGACTCGTCCGACCTTGACCTCCCAAACGTTGAGGCGGGCGATGTCGTCGGCCATCTCGATCGATACCTGCACGCCGGTCGGGGTCAGGGCAAGGCCGTGCGGGTCGAGGCGAGGGAATCGCTCCTCCTGGTAGCCGTCGGCGTTGAGGCGTTGCCGGAAGTAGCCCTCGGCATACAACAGGCCGATGGCCACGAGCGGTACACCGAGATCCGAGGCGGCCTTCAGGTGATCGCCGGCCAGGATGCCGAGGCCACCCGAGTATTGAGGCAGCGTTTCGGTGAGGCCGAACTCGGGTGAGAAGTAGGCGACCAGCTCGAGCGGACTGTCGGCGCGCCCTTGAAACCAGCGCGGCTCGGAGATGGCCTGAGCGAGTCGGTCGGCTGCGGCGTCGGTGAGTGAGGCGATCTCCAGGTCGGCAGAAAGCTCGTTCCAGCGGGTGGCCGTGATGCCGGCGATCAGCCGCAGCGGATCGTGGCCGCTCGACTCCCACAACGCCGCGTCGAGTTGGGCGAACAGTGCCTGCGTCTGGCGATCCCACGTCCAATGGATGTTGTTCGCCAGTGAACCCAGCGCAGCCAGACGCGGGGGAATGGCGGGAACGACGTTGAACTGGCGGACGGCACGCATTCGGGCGAGTTTAGTCCCGATGCCCGCGACGCCAATCTGGTCGGTGTGGTCTCAGCCGCGTTTGGCTCTGTTGTAGACACCGAGTGTGGTCGCGGCGATGGCATCCCACGTGTATCTTCCGGCCAGGAGCGAGGCGGCCTTGGTGCGCATCGCGTCGGCGACATCGGGATGATTCAGGACGTCGGCGATGCAGTTGGCGAGGGCGATGTGATTGCCCGGCTCGAACAGCACGCCGGCACCGGTGCCATCGACGATCTCGGCCAGGCCGCCAGTGTGGGCCACGATGGTCGGAGCGCCAGCGGCCATGCCCTCGAGCGCCACGATGCCGAACGGCTCGTACAGGGAGGGTATGACCACGCAACTGGTGCGCTGCAGCAGCCTGCGCAGTTCGTCGTCGGGTACAAAGCCGGCCAATTGAACGATGTCGCCGACACCTTCCATGTCGATCTGGGTCTGCAACTCGGCGAGGTAACTTCCGCGACCGGCGATCACGCAGCGAATGTTGGGAAACCGGTGGCGCAGGTGGCCGATCGCTCTCGTCAGGACCTGGAATCCCTTCTCGTACTGGATTCGTCCCCATGCCACAACCAGTTGTTCGCGCCCGTTCAGCGCAGGTGATGATGGTGACAGCCACTGGCCGATGTCGATCCCGTTCGGAACCAGGTTGACCTTCTCGGACGGAAGTTCGAATCCGTCGGTGACCTCGCGGACCATGAATTTCGAGCAGGCGATCACTTGGTGCGCTTGGAACGTGAGCCACCACTCCACGGCGTTGATCGCGGCAGGCGTGCCTTGGGGAACGTAGCCGCCGTGGCGGCCCCGCTCGGTGGCGTGGATCGTGGCTACCAGGGGCACACTCCACAGCGCCTTCAACGTGTCGGCCGTCCAGGCAACCAGCCAGTCGTGAGCGTGAATCACCTGCGGTCTCCACGACCCGAGGCGTGCCGCCAGTTGCGTGAGGTGGTGATTCGCTGACGCCATCCGGGCGACCAGGTAGTCGTCGGGAAGCCACGGCAGGTCGGCGTTCGCCCGAAGGACGCGGACGCCTTCCATCATTTCGTCGTCGCCCGCCTTTGGGTGATCCAGGCTGAATACGACGACGTCGTGACCCGCACGTGCCATGGCTCTGGCGAGCCCGTCGACGTGTGCGGCGATACCGCCGACCACCCGCGGCGGGTACTCCCACGACAACATCAGGATGCGCATCAGTGGTTGACCGTAGTCGTCGGTGCGGTCACGTACGCTTCCGTCGTGCTACTCGGTGAACAGGATCTCCACTTCTTCGGGGAAGGCACCCACCGGCGGTTATGGCAGTGGCTGGGTGCACATCCGTTGACAGGCGGTGGGGTGCAATTCGCGGTCTGGGCACCGAACGCCAAGTCGGTGCGGGTTGTCGGAGACTGGGACGGTTGGGTCGATGGCGACGTGCTCGTGCCACAGGGCAAATCCGGCGTGTGGGCTGGTGTCGCCAAGTCTGCGGATGTCGGATATCGCTACAAGTTCGCGGTTGAATCGGCCAATGGCAGTGTGATGATGAAGGCCGATCCGATGGCGTACGCCACGGAGTGCCCGCCGGCGACGGCCAGCGTCGTCGCCGCGCCGACCACACACGCGTGGGGTGACGATACGTGGATGTCGGCTCGACGTCACGGGCCGGGTCAACCGTTGAGGATCTACGAGATGCACTTGGCGTCGTGGCGCCACGGTGTCTATTCGTATCGTGAGCTCGCGCGCCAGGTCGCTGACCACGTCGAGATCATGGGATTCACCCACGTCGAATTGCTTCCTGTCGCCGAGCATCCGTTCGGTGGCTCGTGGGGATACCAGGTCACCGGCTACTACGCGCCCACGGCGCGATTCGGGACCCCGGACGACTTCCGCTCGTTCGTCGACGAACTCCACCAGCGCGGCATCGGTGTGATCCTCGACTGGGTTCCCGCCCACTTTCCTCGCGACGAGTGGAGCCTGGCGCTGTTCGACGGCACGAAGCTGTACGAACATTCCGATCCGCGCCAGGGCGAACACCCCGACTGGGGAACGCTGGTGTTCAACTACGGCCGTCACGAGGTGCGCAATTTCCTCATTGCCAACGCGCTGTACTGGTTGCACGAATTCCACATCGACGGTTTGCGGGTCGACGCAGTCGCCAGCATGCTGTATCTCGACTATTCGCGTGGGCCGGGCGGATGGGTGCCGAACATACATGGCGGCCGCGAGAATCTGGACGCGATTGACTTTCTGCGGCAGCTGAACGCGACGATCATCGACGATGTGCCGACAGCGATGATGATCGCCGAGGAGAGCACAGCCTGGCCGAAGGTCACCCATGCCCTCGAGCACGGTGGTCTCGGTTTCACTCACAAGTGGAACCTCGGCTGGATGCACGACACGCTCGACTATGCCAGTACCGACCCGGTGCATCGCCGCTGGCATCACCGAGAGATGTCCTTCGGACTGTTGTATGCCTTCAGCGAACGGTTCGTGCTGCCGATCAGCCACGACGAGGTCGTGCATGGCAAGGGCAGCTTGCTCGGGAAAATGCCGGGCGATGACTGGCAGAAGTTTGCCAACCTTCGGGCGATGTTTGCGTGGATGTGGGCGATGCCGGGCGCCCCGCTGGTGTTCATGGGTGCTGAGCTGGCACCGTGGACAGAGTGGAACGACGCCGGCGGGTTGCCGTGGCATCTACTCGATCATGCTCC
>JANOJI010000260.1:0-5119 GCA_031408175.1 Ilumatobacteraceae bacterium | reverse complement strand
CGGTGCCGCGGTGCGCACTTCCAGCGGACGGGTCTTCTCCG
Organism: Ilumatobacteraceae bacterium; assembly: GCA_031408175.1. Taxonomy (GTDB): domain Bacteria; phylum Actinomycetota; class Acidimicrobiia; order Acidimicrobiales; family Ilumatobacteraceae; genus JAENVT01. Next base: position 5,078 of record JANOJI010000260.1, on the reverse strand, counting down.
GTTGCAACGTCGAGAATGCTGCGTATCCCCAGGGCTCGTGCGCCGAGGCCGGGGCAATCTCAGCCATGGTCGCAGCGGGCGAGAGCGTGATCGTCGCTGTGCTGACCGTGTGCGACGGCGAAGCCATCGGCACCTGTTGCGGCGGCTGTCGCCAACGTTTGCGAGAGTTCGCTGCTGGGAACACCCCTGTCTACGCCGCAGGACCCGATGGAGTACGGGCGACGTTCACGTTGGACGAGCTGCTCCCACACTCGTTCGGTCCAGAGCATCTCAGCGAGTTTCAGTAATAGAAACGGAGTAATCATGACCCAGACGACTAGGACGAGGACTCGGATGCGCTTGCGGGTCGTCCTGGGAAGTGCCTGTCTGTTGGCATTCATTGCTCCGGCGTGCAGCGATAGCGATAGCACATCCGGAGGTGCCGACACGGTCGCAGAAGGTGCGGTCGGTACGCCACCCGCCCCCGGGCTGACGATTTCGGGTAACAGCTTCTCGGCCGCCTCCGTCACAGCCGCAACAGAGTTCACCATCACCAACAACGACGGCGTGGGTCACACGGTCACCGACGACGCTGGTTCGTTCGATGTCGCCGTGGCGGGTGGTGCCAGCGAGCCACTCACGATCCCGGCGCCCGGCACCTACCAGATCCACTGTGAGATTCACGGCTCGATGCGCGGCACGATCACGGTGGCGTAGCGGGCGTACGCTCGCGGCGTGTCGTCACAGCGCCTTCCGTATCTCACCGCCAAGCTGCAGGGCTTCGGCACCACGATCTTCGCCGAAATGAGCGCCCTTGCCATGGCAACGGGAAGCGTCAATCTCGGCCAGGGGTTCCCCGATACCGACGGGCCGCGAGAGGTGCTCGACGCTGCTATCGCAGCGATCAACAGCGGTGTCAACCAGTACCCACCGGGTCCCGGAATGGCCGTGCTGCGCGAAGCCATCGCCGCCCATCAGCAACGGTTCTATGGACTGCAGTACGACTCCGACTCGGAGGTGTTCGTCACGACCGGCGCCACCGAGGCACTGGCCGGGGCGTTGATGGGGCTGCTCGACACCGGTGACGAGGTCGTGCTGTTCGAGCCGATGTACGACAGCTACCAAGCCTGCATCGCCTTGGCCGGGGCGGTGGCCAAGCCGGTCACTCTTCGACCACCGTCGTACAGCTTCGACCCCGACGAGTTGCGCACCGCGATCACGCCGAAGACCAAGCTGATGCTGATCAACACACCACACAACCCGACCGGTCACGTACTGAGCGCCGAAGAACTTCAACTGATCGCCGACCTCGCCATCGAGCATGACCTGATCGTGATCACCGACGAGGTCTACGAGCATCTGGTGTTCGACGACGCCAAGCATGTGCCGCTGGCGACCTTGCCCGGCATGCGCGATCGAACGCTGGTCATTTCCAGCGGCGGCAAGACCTTCAACACCACCGGCTGGAAGATCGGCTGGATATGCGCACCACCGGCGCTCCTGGCCGCAGCGCGAACTGCCAAGCAGTTCCTCACCTACGTCAGCGGTGCGCCCTTCCAGCCGGCAATCGCCGTCGGCCTCGGCCTGCCCGACTCGTTCTTCACCGAGTTCGCCGCCGACATGCAGTCGAAACGCGATCGACTCCTGCCCGGTCTACACGCCGCCGGTTTCAACGTGTACCCGACGCATGGCACCTACTTCGTCACCGTCGATATCCGCCCGGTACAACCCGATGGCGACGGCATGGCTTTCTGTCGCGCGCTACCCGGCCGTTGCGGGGTGGTCGCGATTCCCAACGAGGTGTTCTACGCCAATCGACATGAAGGACGACACCTGGTGCGGTTCGCGTTCTGCAAGCGTCCGGAGGTGCTCGACGAAGCGGCCGAACGCCTCGCCAAACTTGCCACCGGGTAGTCTGCGACGATGCGTGTCGCCGCGATTCAACACGACATCGTCTGGTGCGATCGGGACGCCAACTTCACCCATCTGGCACCGCTGATTGCCGGCGCTGCAGCAGCGGGCGCCCGACTCATCCTGCTCAGCGAGACGTTCTCCACGGGCTTCGCCACCGATCGAGACGATCTCGGTGAACCCGAGGGTGGACCCTCTTCCCAGTTCCTGGTCGAGCAAGCCCGTATGCACGGGGTGTGGGTCGCCGGGTCATGTCCGGAGATCACCGTCGAAGCGCCCGCCGACGACCAGCGGCCGCACAACACACTCGTGCTCGCCGCGCCCGACGGCACTCAGCACCGCTACCGCAAGATTCACCCGTTCACGTATGGCGGCGAGACAAAGCACTTCCGGGCGGGCGATCAGTTCGTCACTGTCGACGTCGAAGGACTGCGCGTCACCCTGTTCGTCTGCTACGACCTTCGCTTCGCCGACGAGTTCTGGCAGTTGGCCGACAACACAGACGTGTACCTGGTGCCGGCCAACTGGCCCGAAGCGCGACGGCTGCCGTGGATGGCCTTGCTGCAGGCGCGCGCGATCGAGAACCTCGCGTATGTGATCGGCTGCAACCGTGTTGGCACCGGCAATGGGCTGCCGTACAGCGGCGACTCGCGGATCATCGATCCACTCGGCGAGGTGCTGGCAAGCGCATCGCAAACCGAGAGCATCCTGCTGGCTGATATCAGCGCCGAACGCGTCGCCGACGTTCGGGATCGTTTCCGCTTCCTGCAAGACCGTCGATAGCGCCGATGGACGCGGCGACGGTCCCCGATCTGCTGCTCGGGTGCTGGAGGAGGGCGTGGATCGAATTCTCCGACGGAACCCTCGATGACACCAGCATGGTCCTGTGGCTACAGACCGAGTCGTTGATGGTCGACGTACGCATTGCCGGTGACCGTCCCGACATGTCGAGTCGAGCGGGTCTTCACGCGTGCACCGTCGACGAACTCTGCGCCATCGCTTCGAGCGATGCGAGCAGCGGATTCACCGAGTGTTCGCCGATTGTCCGTAACGCCGAGGGCGTGCGGTCGGCGACCGCCTCGTGGCACACCCGCGGGCACGGCGTGAATTTTCAGCCGGTATCGGCATTCCCCGAACCAGGACTACTGACCTGGAACGACGACGCGACGGTGATGATCGAACGCGCGCCCAGCGGTGCCTACGTCGAGGAATGGCGGCTCGTGCCCGGCAGTCGCCAGCCGCTCGATGTCACGGCAGTCCGCGACGCGGCGGTGTATCGGGCCGGTGACGTTGCCGTGTTTGTCCGCGACCGCGTGACTCCCATTCCCCGTCTGGCACGACTTCCCGAGCTGCTCGACCAGTACGTCTCCGACAGACCGATGATGGAGGCGTTGCTCGACTGCGAATTCAGCGTGGCGGAGCCGAACGGCACGAACTGGACAATCACCGCGTCGACGCTGCCATGGAGAGAGGGCAAGGTGCTCGATGTCGAACTGGCCTGAGTCGGTTCGGGCTGAGCTCGCGGATCATGCTCGGCTGCCATTCGAGGAAGCTCGCATGCTGCCCTCCAACGCGTACACGTCGCCTGAGGTGCTCAGCGAGGAGCACAGCCGAATCTTCTCCACCGAATGGATGTGCGTGGGCCGCACGGCCGACCTGCCGGGATGCGGCGACTACGTGACGGCCGAGATCCCAACGGCGGAGTCAGCACACGCGGGCGAGCACCGCTCGATCATCGTGGTACGCGGCGACGACGGTGCCATCTCCGCCCTCGACAATGTGTGCGCTCACCGCGGCTCGGCGTTGCTCAGCGGCTGCGGCCGCGAGGCGCGCATCACCTGCCCCTACCACGCCTGGGTGTACCGGCTCGATGGCCAGTTGATCGGCGCGCCCTACATGAACCGAACCGTCGACAGCAATGGCAACGCTTTCGATCCCGCCGACCATCGTCTCACCTCGTTGCGGCTCGAGGAGTGGGAAGGATTCCTGTTCGTCACCCAGGATCCCAATGCGGCCCCGCTCGGCCAGAGGTTGGCAGGGCTCACTGATGTCGTGGGCCGCTATCAGATGGCCGCGTACGTGCCGGTTCATCAGCAGGTCGACGTGTGGGACACCAACTGGAAGCTGCTCTACGAGAACTTCATGGACGCGTATCACGTGTTCAAGGTGCACAAGAACAGCTTCGCCAAGACTGGCGACAACACCCTGCAGACCACGATGCATCCCGGCACCGACCACTTCGCGTACCACCTGGTCGGCCACGATGCGGATGCGACATCCGGTGTTGCACACCGGTCCAACACATCGCTGACGGGCGATTGGCGACACACCATCGTGCTGGGTGCGGCGTTTCCGACGCATGTCATGCAACTGCAGCCCGACTGGCTCTGGTACCTGCAGCTCAGCCCGTTGGGTGTCGATCGGGTGCGCATCCGCTGGGATGTCTCGGTGGCGCCCGAGGTTCTCGCCGACCAGGCTGACCCCGCCGCCTACGTCGCCGACCTGCTCGCCCTACTGAACGTGGTCAACGCAGAGGATCGGCCGATCGTGGAGGGTGTCTTTCGCAGCGTTCGGCCAACGGTGACCCGCGGCCCGCTGTCGTACCTCGAGCGCAATGTCTACGACTTCGACCGGTACATCGCCAGATCACTCGCGGGCGGGGCACGCGGCGCCTGAGGGTCTCCTCCCCCTATCTATTGACTTCTTCGAACGACCAGGAGGTGTGTGATGTACAAAGCAGCAGCACGGTGGATGATCCGCCGGGCGATACGCCAGACCAACAGCGGCGACTACCGGCTCGCCCTGTCGATGTTCGCCGAGGACGCGACGCTGTCATTCCCGGGCGACAACTCGTGGGCCAACCAGCACCGCCCTACCCGACTCGGTGTCGAGGCATTCGCGACCCATCGGGGGCGCGCCGAGATCGAGGCATTCCTGCAGCGCTACGTCGGTGAGGGTATCCACATGGTCGTCGACGACATCTTGGTCAATGGCCCGCCATGGAACACGCGCGCCGCGGCCCGCGTCCATCACTCGATCAAGGGTCCGGACGGCACCGACGTCTACGCCAACCGCGCCGTGCTGTTCGTCACCACCCGGTGGGGCAAGATCCGCTGCCAGGAGGACTACGAAGACACCGAGCGGGTCGCCGCCTACGACCGCGTGTTGGCAGCACGCTCGCAGTAGGT